>JADEXW010000764.1 GCA_015206935.1 Pseudanabaenaceae cyanobacterium LEGE 13415
TCCAAGCCGTGATACCACCCTTCACGTTAATACCATCAATTCCAGCTGATTTCAGAATCCCGATCGCTTTTGCCGATCGACCGCCCATCTTACAATGCGCGATCAATTGATGTCCGTTGAGCAATTCTTTTACTTTCTCAACACCGCTCCCATTCTCAATGTCCGGTAATGGAACTAAGACAGAACCGGGAATCTGAGCAATTTGATATTCGTTTGGATTGCGAACATCGAGCAGAACGTATTCTTTCCCGATCGCGCCACTGTCAATTAGCGCTTTTAATTCCTGCACAGTCATTTCTTGCATATTGGCTTTCTCCTGTTCTTCAGCCGCTTTTGCCTGCGGAATTCCACAAAATTCTTCGTAGTCTACCAACTTCTCAATCACAGGACGAACCGGATTCGGACGCAATTTAAGCTCCCGGAACTTCATTTCAAGCGCGTTGTACAGCAACAGTCGTCCGCTCAGTGTGTTACCTTGTCCCAGAATAATTTTCACGGCTTCAGTTGCCTGAATCGTTCCAATAATTCCGCACAAAACACCTAAAACGCCACCCTCTGCACAAGACGGAACCAATCCAGGTGGCGGGGGTTCTGGATACAAATCGCGATAGTTCGGGCCGCCCTCATAGTTGAAAACTGTCGCCTGTCCTTCAAAGCGGAAAATCGAGCCGTACACATTCGGCTTATTTAACAACACGCAAACATCATTCACCAGATAGCGTGTCGGGAAATTATCCGTTCCATCAATCACCAAATCATACGGTTCAGCAATTTGGAGTGCATTCTCAGAACTCAATCGCGTTTCGTACAAATCCACCTGACAAGTGGGATTGATTTCGAGAATTCGCTGCTTTGCCGATTCGATCTTAGGCTTACCCACCCAAGAAGTCCCATGAATAATTTGGCGATGCAGGTTAGAACTATCCACCACATCAAAATCGACAATTCCAATTCGTCCGATCCCTGCTGCCGCTAAATACAAGAGCAACGGTGATCCCAGTCCGCCCGTTCCCACACAGAGAACACTTGCGGCTTTCAATTTTTTCTGTCCATCCAATCCGACTTCCGGCAAAATAATATGCCTGGAATATCGGGCATAGTCATCGTTTGTTAACTGGATCTCGTCCAGATTTGGATTTAGCATGGTGCGTCGTTGAACAAGTTGACAAAATCAATTCGATCTTCTCGAATGTTGGGGTGTTCCTTCACTGAATCAACAGATCTTCCGCTTGGAAAACCTGCTGATCGTCGAGGCTCCAGCTCCGAACGTCTACGGCTTTTCCCTCAGTCACAGAAACGATCGCGTAACTGTAGTGTGACCAGGCAGCGGCTCGATCGCATTCTGAAGGAATCGCCGGATGATCCGGATGGGAGTGATAGATCCCGATAATATCGAGACCTTGCGATCGCGCTTCTTTCATTGCCGCCAACATCTCTTCTGGGGCAATTTCGTACTGAGGTTTTTCAGTCGGATCTGAGCGATCGTCTTTCCACCCGTTGTTCGTCGCTTTTACCTCCATGACGGTTTTCCCAGTGGGGTCACTCTTGCCCAACAGCAAGCCGCAGCACTCGTCTGGATAGGTGCGCTCGGCATGAACACGAATGCTCACTAAATGCTGGGAGTTGAGTCTGAGAATCACGGGCACGGTGAAATTCGTAAGTCAGATAACTATCTTAATGGATTCAGTGTGAGAGACGATGAGATTTGAGAATTGTGAAGTATTTAGAGAAAGAAGCGGGAGACGACACAAGCAAATCCAGGTAATAGCGGCGATGTCAAAGTATCTAGAGCGTTAAGGGTCGCTACAAGTTGTAAAGCAATTTGCTCTCGGCGATAGATTTCGACTTGTTGAAGTTGCCAATTCAGAATCCAATACTCCTGAACGCCTCTAGTTGAATAGAGTTTAAGTTTAGTTTCTCTGTCTCGCCGTTCGTTCTCTTTGCCAAAGGATAGAACTTCGATAATTAACTCAGGCGCAGCGGTGAAATGTCCTGCTTCATCTTCGACTAGAGATAAGCGATCGTAACTAATCCAAATCAAATCCGGAATTACATTATCGGCATCACTGAAGATAATTCCAGGCATCGGAATTGCAATTCCCAACTTAGACTGAATCGACCAGTCTCTTAATTCTGCTGCTGTGTTGGTAATTGCAGTCTGATGTCTCCAGTTCGGCGCTCTCGTCACGTACAAGTCTCCGTCAATAATTTCATAGCGATTGCTACTTTCTGGTAGAAGTTCAAGATCTGCGGTTGTCCATCGAACTTGCTGAGACATTTGCCCCTCCTAATCAATGTTCACAGTCTGTCCTTGTTCTGCCGATCGTTGAGCCGCGATCGCAACTTTCAACGTATACAAACTTTCTTCGGGTTGAACATACAACGGCGTTCCATTGGTCAAATGATCTAAAACGGCACTGGTATCTTTCGTAAAG
>JADEXW010000765.1 GCA_015206935.1 Pseudanabaenaceae cyanobacterium LEGE 13415
GCCGCATTCCAACAGAAGCCGATCTGAAAGTCTATCTCAAGCGTTGGGATAGAAAGTACGGTTTAACCTACAAAGTGTTGGATATTCTGCAAACCGTGTTTTATCGCACCGATGCAACTCGTGAAGCGTTTGTGGAAATGTGTTCTGACATTGACGTGCAAAAGCTCACTTTTGATAGCTATCTCTACAAAACGGTTGTGCCTGCGAATCCGCTGGTGCAATTGAAAATTACGGCAAAAACGATCGGTAGCTTAATTCGCGGAAACGCGCTGGCTCCCTAAGTTAGATTGCTATGAATGAAAGTGCGATCGTGCAGTGATGTACGATCGTTTCTTATTGGTCATTTAATTCATCCTTTACATCTCCCTCACCATGATCACGCAGCCACCCAGAATTAAGCTCTTAACGATGTTCCAACTCGGTCTCTATCAGATGGGACTGGGAATGATGTCAGTGTTGACGCTTGGAGTTCTTAACCGAGTGATGATCAAAGAGCTAGCGATTCCAGCCACGATCGCGGCAGGTGCGATCGCGGTTCACCAATTCATGGCTCCAGCGCGATTGTGGTTTGGACAAATGTCGGATGCGAAACCGATCGCAGGCTATCACCGCACCAGTTATGTTTGGATCGCGTCGGTGTTGTTCTCGCTGACGGCATTTCTCGCAGTCCAAGTGATGTGGCAAGTGGGAGCAAGTTTGCAATCCGTGGGATGGGAAACACCGACACAGATTTGGATCGGAGTTTTAGGATTAGTCTTTGCTTTGTATGGATTGACGCTAAGTGCAGGTTCGACTCCATTTGCGGCGTTACTTGTAGATGTTTCTGAAGAAGAAGAGCGATCGAAACTTGTAGGAATTGTTTGGTCGATGCTCATGGTGGGAATCGTGATCGGTGCAATTCTGACTTCGCGATTGTTGCCAGCAGAAGGAACAGCGACTTTATCGGCATTGCGTCCAGCCGTCGATCGAGTTTTCACCATCATTCCAAGCATTGTTTGTGGATTAGCAATCTTAGCAACATTCGGCATTGAGAAGAAATATTCACGCTTTAGAACACGGACGACAATTAGCGATCGAGAAGATCAAATCACGCTAAACCGAGCCGTCCGAGTGTTAACTGCTTCGCCACAAACTGGATTATTTTTCACCTTCTTGCTATTCATGACGATTAGCTTATTTATGCAAGATGCAGTGATGGAATCTTATGGCGGTCAAGTGTTCCAAATGTCGGTCTCTGAAACGACTCGATTGAATGCGTTTTGGGGCATGGGAACATTGATCGGGATTAGTAGCGCAGGATTCGCGATCGTGCCTCGTCTTGGAAAAACCAGAACTGCAAAACTCGGCTGCATTCTCGTTGCAGTTTGTATGATTTTCATCATTGCTACAGGCTTTACAGGTAATCCCAAACTCTTACAAAGTGCGCTCTTTCTATTTGGATTAGCATCAGGAGTGACAACTACAGGAGCAATCAGTTTAATGCTCGATCTGACCGCAGTAGAAACGGCTGGAACCTTTATTGGTGCGTGGGGATTAGCGCAAGCGTTGGCGAGAGCATTAGCAACGATTTTAGGCGGTGGTGCATTGGATATTGGTAAAAGTATCTTTCCGAATTTGACCTTGGCGTATGCGCTCGTGTTTGGGTTGCAAGCGATTGGAATGTTGATTGCAGTTGGATTACTCAGTCGCGTCGATGTCAAAGCCTTTCGGAGCAATACAAAAGCAGCGATTTCAACCATTTTGCAAGGTGAGTTAGACTAATGACCCAAGCGAAACCACGATTTAGAACACTTGAAGATTATTTGAACTACGACGATGGAACGGATACTTGGTATGAATTGGTTGATGGAGAATTGATTGCTTTGCCTTCTGAAAATCCACTCAACTTCACAATTGCAATGCTTCTGGTCAGTTCTCTGCTGCAATTAGGCATTCCCTACTATCGTCTTGCGATCGGTCATCAAATCCAAGTCGTTTCTGCTGAAGTAACCGTGCGACAACCTGATTTGGTCGTGCATACTGAAGAATCGATTCGAGCTTTACTATCGGGTGAACGAATCATTCGGATGGGAATGCCTGTCCCAATGGTCGTAGTTGAAGTGGTTTCACCTGGAAAGCCGGGAAGTGAAAATTACGATCGCGATTACGTCGAGAAGCCAAGAGAATATGCAGAGCGCGGCATTCCTGAATACTGGTTAATCGATCCTAGCCGAGCCGTTGTCGTTGTGATGACACTACACGGCGATCGATATCAAACTCAGGAATTTAGAAATGAAGAATTGATCGTTTCTACTGCGTTCCCCGCATTCCAACTGACAGCAAAGCAAATCTTAGAGGCAGGCGCATGAATTTTTCGGAGATCAAAGCCTTTTCGGAACGGATTACTCGTGAAGTTGGGGCGCAACTGCTGAAAGACTTTGGACAGGTGCAAG
>JADEXW010000766.1 GCA_015206935.1 Pseudanabaenaceae cyanobacterium LEGE 13415
GTGTATCGCGAAGTGGTTGCTGAACTTCAGGCAACCAAAACCGCAATGGAGTCAATGAAAACCGAGAATCAGAAGTTGGCTCAACAGAATCAACAATTGCGTCAGGAAATTGAAAAAACGGTTCAAGCCGCGCTCCAACTTCGTAAGTTCTCGAATGCAATTCAACCTCCGTCGGCTCCTGCTGCTCCTCGAATTGATTTAACTGTTGAAGAGCCAACCTTTCAAATTCCTGTAATGCCGCCTCGGATGCCCGTAGAGCATGTAGCTGAACCGATTCCGCCGCATCTAGAATTGAAGCCGCTGGAGGCGTTTGCGTTGCCGCGTGACGGAGTCATCGAAGAAAAGCTAATCATCGAACAAGACAGCAAACCGCGTCGCAAGATTAAGCCAGAGAAAGAGTCTTACATCGAATTAAACGGCTGGATGCTGGCAGTTGTGATCGGCTTAATTGTCATCAGTGCTTTCGGTGCAGGCTTCTTGCTGGTACGTCCGTTGCTGACTCCTTCCTCTAAATAACGTCGTGATTCGTAACACTCAAATTACGAATTGCTACTGGGGAATTCCGATTTTTAGTCGCTCATGCGAAACTCGGAAAAGCACTACGATCGGGTCGATGCACTATCGATCGTATTCGTTGTTACAAAATCATTTTTGTGAACAATGATAGATAGTGTCATGCCCAAACGATAGAAATTAGGATTAAGGAGTGTAGGCGCTTGAAAAAGGTTGAAGCGATTGTTCGCCCATTTAAACTCGATGAAGTCAAAATTGCATTAGTCAATGCGGGAATCGTTGGGATGACGGTTTCTGAAGTCCGAGGATTTGGACGGCAGAAGGGTCAAACCGAACGGTACCGGGGATCTGAATACACGGTTGAGTTTTTACAGAAGCTCAAAATCGAAATCGTGGTCGAGGATGATCAAGTGGATATGGTGGTTGATAAAATCATCGTTGCTGCTCGAACGGGAGAAATTGGAGACGGTAAGATCTTCATTACTCCAGTGGATCAAGTGGTTCGGATTCGGACGGGTGAGAAGAACTTTGAAGCGGTTTAGCGTCACTAATTTTTAATTGATTTAAACGAATTGAGGCGATCCAAATTGGGTTGCCTCTTTTTTGGATTTCCCAACGATTTTCATGAAAAAGCTCGATCGTGTTTATCGATCGTCGTTTCGTCCCAATTCGATCAATTAATGCAACATATCCGGGAATCGTCGTCCTGATGCGAAACCCCGGTAGAGACGTGATACCATCACGTCTCTACGATCGTCCGGTGAACGCAAAATCTGTCGCATTTATCGATTGAATTGTTATCAACCCAACCCTTTTTTAATACTCTAAAAACAGGGTATTTAACGCTGAATCAGGAGCAGAATTCTTTGAAACTGGAACCAATTTAGGAGCCGTTGCTTGAGTTGCCTGCTGCATTTCTGCGACTTGGCTTTCGAGGAAAGACAGACGTTTTTGAATGCGATGCCGACGTTGCTCGATCGAATCGAGTTCGTACTGGAGCCGTTTTTTCTCGATCGATAACTTGTACAGATTGAGATAAGCGGTTGCCTCCGTTTGGGGGCGGGGCATCGTGCTGATTTTGGGGCGTGAATCAGTCAATGAGGTAGGACGCATAAAGAACACCTGGTGTAAGTTGTAAAACTTACGTTTCACTCGATCTCGTCGTTCGCATAGGACAGCAATTCTCGCTCACGATGGCTTTGAGTTCCGTAAGTTTCATGTTCTTAGAGTGCCTCATTCTTTTTATTCGTTAACAACTTAACTTCATCTTTTTTTCATATTGAAGCGGTGGCGCTTTCCGGATCAAATCATGTTAGTTTAGTACACAAATACTATGATTAGTCAAGTGCCTAAACCTTGGCTAGATGATTTGTGATGCAAACACCGCTGTCTGTAGATACTGTTTTAGTCGATCGATTCAGCATTCTGAAAGTTCTACATCAGAGTGCGGCAGGTTGGGTGTATTTGGCAATTGATCAAACCACAAAAGGTTTTTATGTTTTAGAAGAAGTTCCAGTGATTGATGTGGCGGCTTTGCCTGTTTTGCAGGAGCAATTTACTGAACTCTTGTCTGTTTTGAAATTGGTGTATTATCAAAGCGCGGTCGTAGATCTCGATCGACTTTTGTTAGTTCGCGACTATATAGAAGGTCATTCGTATCGTGAATTGTTCGAGCAAAATCGGATTTTTTCTGAAAAGGAAGTTCTTCGATTTTTGAAGCAGGTTTTATTGTTATTGCGATCGCTCCATCGAAAAGAAATCGCACATCAGAATTTAACGTTTAATTCAATTATTCAGCGGTTAGACGGTTCGCTAATGCTGACTGAATTCACACAAGCCAGCTTTGTCGAGCAAGAATTTGATGTTGATTTATATGCGTTGGCGGTAATGTCGATCGTGCTTCTGACTGGA
>JADEXW010000767.1 GCA_015206935.1 Pseudanabaenaceae cyanobacterium LEGE 13415
TTCGCAGGCTTACAAAGCGGTGAAATTCAGGTCTGGGATGTGAATCAAGGAAAATTAGAATATACGCTGAAAGATCCAAGCGATCGAGCAGGAGATTTGTTTAGTCTGGCGTTTACTCGTGATTCGCGCTATCTCTACAGCGGTTATGGAAGCGGATTAGTACAAGTGTGGGAAAGTACCTCGAATGGACAGTTTAACCCGACTCCGACAACACTCCGATTGAATGATCCGGTTCTTGCTCAGATTCATACCTTGGCAATCAGCCAAGATAGCTCAAGGCTAGTAACAGGCGGACAGTTTAAGAGACTTGTAATTTGGGATTTGAGTCGATCGCCCACTTCACCGACACCGCGAATTGTTCAAAATATTTCGCGATCGCGGGGTACGAATGATTTCTTCTGGAATGTGACTTTTATGCACAATCAACCGATTCTTGCGACTGCTGATTCTGATGGCTACATTACGCTCTGGGATTTGAGTCAATGTCAAGGCACAACAGAGCTTCAGTGTTCGATTCGGGATAGTTGGCAAGCTTCAACCTCTGCAATTCGTAGTGTTCAGATCACTTCTGACGATCGACGATTGATTAGTGCAGGGGATGACGGGCGGATTGTGGTCTGGAACTTAACACCCGATCAAAAACGCGATCAAACTCAGAAGGAACACATCATTGCAACCTTGCCCCGTCGAATTATTTCTCTGAATCTCACCCAAAACGATCAACTGATTATCAGCGGCGGCGAAGATTCCCAAGTTCGACTCCATTCGCTCAATTGATTTTTAAATGCCCCCATCGATTCCAAGGAGTGACAACTATGTATCTGACTCAAACGCCGCTCAAAATCTTTCTAAATCCACCTGAACTGCTCGAAGGATTTCCGGGTGATACGGTCGAACTGCATGTGGTTGTGATGAATGAAGGAAGCCAAGGAGCGCTGATCGATGTGTTTCTCGATCAAGTGTTCCAGGCGTTGAGTCAATGGTGTCCAGCAGCAAAACAACGACTCGCACTTGATCCACAGCAAAGCGGAGAAGTCACTTTTCGGTTTGAAATCCCGATCGAAGCCTTACCTGGAACTTACGACTACACTGTCGTTATTGATGCTCCTGATCACTATCCCGAAGATACTCCAATTCAAAATGCCTGCCAGCTTAAGGTTCTCCGCAAAGAACAGACTGTTATTCGATTTAATGATCCCACCTTTACACTCAGTCCACCCACCAATCCAGAACATCCGATCGTTGTTCAGCCTGGTGTGCCGCTTCCGATCACTGTGTTAGTGAATAATAGATCGAATCGGGTCGATCGATTTCGTCTAGCTTGTCTGGATCTGGATGAAGAGTGGTTCAGCATTCTCTATGATGCGAACGCACTCAACAATCAAGGATTAGTCACAGCAGGTAGTGGACTTGAACTAAATCCTGGCGCTCAAGGACAGATTCGGTTTGAGCTAAAATTTCCCCCAAATATGCCTGCCGGGAACTATACACCCACCTTGCGGTTATATTCTGCTAATTCACCTGACTTAATGTTGCTAGATTTGGTGTATCTGCAAGTTCCAATGGCGCACCAACTCAGAGTAGAGTTACTAACGATTCTGGGTAAGGTCAATCGCAAGCCTGGGCAATACCAAGTTCGCCTCACGAATCAAGGCAATCTAATTCGTGAACTTGCGATCGCAGCAAAAGGACGCACCGAGGACGAACTCTGCCGCTATACCTGCAATCCTGAGTCAGTTCGGTTGCTCATTGGTCGATCGGAAACGGTTGATCTGACTGTTCAACCCAAACACTGGTGGAGACGACCATTAACCGGGTTCCTAAGTTTGCCATTTCAGGTCGAACTTCGATCGCTTGATGGCTTACCTGTTCCTCAAGATTTACCCGAAGAAACGCTGCTCTGGCAAGCTCGACCGTGGTGGCAGTTTCTCATCTTGCTGCTAGCAGGTCTATCCGCATTAGGCGGGATCGGCTTTTTGATTTGGTTGTTCTTCTTAAAACCTGCACCATTACCCAAATTTGCAAAGTTTGAAACCGATAGTCCAAGCTACACCGAAGGCGGTAGAGTCTTGCTCAATTGGTCGATCGAGCATCCTGAGCAAATTTCGCAGCTTATCCTAACCACTTCTAAAGATCAGAGTCCAGGTCAAACGACTACGTATGATTTGCGATCGGGAATTCCCTCAGAACTGAGCCAAAATTGTACGCTACAACAACAATTACTCAACTGTGCAAACTACAATACAGGTGCAACACAAGCAGGCAAATATGACTTCAAACTACAGATTCAGCCTCGTCGATCGGAGCAATTGATCGAGAAAGCTTTACCCGTTGAAATTAAACCCAAACCGATCCCGCAAATTGCCCAATTTGAACCAAATCAGAGAATTTTTCAAAAGCGCGATCGACTGTCGTTAAAGT
>JADEXW010000768.1 GCA_015206935.1 Pseudanabaenaceae cyanobacterium LEGE 13415
GCTTGCCAACTCTTCAAATTTGGCGCGAGTCAATTCAATTTCTAAATGTTTGGGACCGGTTTCATCTGCGGTAATAAACGGCAAATTGATCGAAGTGCTAAGAGTTCCAGAAAGCTCGATTTTCGCCTTCTCAGCCGCTTCTCTCAATCGTTGGAGTGCCATTTTATCTTCAGTTAAATCGATGCCTTCTTGCTGGCGGAAAAGGTCATTCAACCAATCCACAATGCAAGCATCAAAGTCATCGCCGCCCAAGTGGTTATTACCCGATGTCGCTTTAACTTCAAAAACACCATCGCCCAATTGAAGAATCGAGACATCGAACGTTCCGCCACCAAGGTCAAACACCAAAACGCATTGATCTTGATCCTGCTTCTCCAATCCGTAAGCGAGGGCTGCCGCAGTCGGTTCATTGATAATTCTCAGAACTTCCAGACCCGCGATCGTACCTGCATCTTTGGTCGCTTGCCGTTGAGCGTCACTAAAGTAAGCGGGAACCGTAATCACCGCTTGAGTAACCGTTTCACCTAAATAATTCTCAGCATCCTGCTTCAATTTTTGCAGGATCATCGCGCTAATTTCTTGCGATGTATAGTTGCGTCCACGAATCTGAACATCAACCGTTTCGTCTTTTCCTTTGACGCAATTGTAAGGAACTCTCGATCGCTCAATTTGCGTATCTTCCCATCGTCGCCCAATGAAGCGCTTAATGCTGAATACCGTATTTTCAGCGTTGGTGACAGCCTGACGTTTTGCTAACTGACCGACTAAGCGATCGCCCGTCTTTCCAAATCCAACCATACTCGGCGTAGTTCTCCCGCCTTCTGAATTGGTGATCACAACGGGCTGACCGCCCTCCAACACTGCAACACAACTGTTGGTAGTTCCTAAGTCGATGCCGATGACTTTTCCCATATCTAGCGCTGCCAAAAGTACGCGAGGTGAACGCAGAACAAATGTTCTAAGTTAGTTCTCCGTACTGTACGGATATACATGAACTAACTTTACGGATGATTCCCTGTTTCAGAGATTTCTTAACGCTACGTTCACAAACAGGCGCTCTACGTACTTCTACAGAGCCGTCGATCGACCTTAGAGAATGTTTGAAAGGTATCGTTCATTGCGCTCGTCCGCCCCAGAATGAATTCGGGGCTAACAGAACGAAGTCCACTGAAGGGACTAAAAGCCAATCAAAATCAGATCTTCAGTCCTTTTCAAAGGACTTCGCACCATTAGCCCGGAATTTATTCACGGGCGGGTGAATGCAAGAGACGATACGTTGTAAAAACATCCTCTTAGCTGCCTGAGCCGTCTTCGGGCGGTGCAGCCACTTTGACCATTGCATGACGAAGCACTTTGTCATCAAGCATATAGCCGCGCATTAATTCTTCTACGACAGTTCCTTCAGGATGTTCGCTGGTCGGTTCACGCATCACGGCTTCATGCAGATTCGGATCAAATTCCTGTCCTTGCGCTCTCATCGGTGCGACCCCGACTTTCTTTAAGCGATCGACCATATCCTTATAAACACCCTGATAGCTCTTGTGGATATTCGACTCGCCTTCGGTTTGCGGTTTGATCTGCGCTCGCGCCCGTTCAAAGTTGTCCACAACCGGAAGCAACTCTTTGACGGTATTGCACTTAATTTGTGTTTCTAGCTCTTCCCGCTCTCTTTGAGTCCGACGACGGAAATTCTCGAAATCGGCAGCAATCCGCATGTACTGATTATTCAGTTCCTCGTTCTGCTTTTTCAGAGCTTCGTTTTCTCGCTCTTTTGCAGCATAATTCGATCTGAGTTCCATAAATGCCGCTTCATAATCCGTCGTGTCTTCCTCTGCGGGAGGTTCCGTCACCACTTCTGTTTCTACAGCTTCACTCGTCGGCTCAGACGGAGGAGTCTCAGAAGATTCACTGACGGGTGCTTGAACTTCTTCAGGTTGCTGATTTTGTTCGTCGATCATTGTGCGCTAATTCCCCTGTATAGAACGCTGGCTTAAGGCAAGCCTCTTCCATCCTAGCGAATGGGCGATCGAATGCCGCACCGCTTAACCGATAAGCATCATATCGCACTGATTCCGGTTTGACTGCCTCAGTTCATCTTTAAGCGTTCTTCAAAAAACATTTTGGGAATCATCAATAAGGTGATCTTCGTTCATCCGGTATGACAAATTCTTCTTCTCAGCGGCGTGCGCTTGTTGTTCAAAACAATTTTTCGCCGTTCGGCAATAAATTAATCCAGTCTGGCTACGTCAATAACGAGCAGATGCAACAAGCCCTGATCGAATGTCGCAAGTCAGGCAAACCGCTTACCGCAGTGCTTGAGGCGATGACCGGACAGCAACTTTCTCCGGATCTGATTCGCCAATACAAGAAGCAACAACTGTTTGAGTTGAAGATTCTCTACGGAGTGGAGTCGCTAGATC
>JADEXW010000167.1 GCA_015206935.1 Pseudanabaenaceae cyanobacterium LEGE 13415
AGTGAACTGATAGAAAGTTCTTGAGCGATTTCAGTAATAGTTGCAGTTCTACCTAATGTTTGAGAGAGCGATCGCTGAGTTCGATGAATTAAATTTAGCTTTTCGGTTAGATGCGTTGGAATCCGAATTGAACGGCTTTTTTGTGCGATCGCGCGACTAATCGCCTGTCGAATCCACCAATAAGCATAAGTCGAAAATCGATAGCCTTTTGAGGGATCGAACTTCTCGACACTTCGTTGCAATCCTAGGTTACCCTCTTGGATCAAATCTGAGAGTTCTAAATTGCGATTCTGGAAGCGTTGAGCGATTGAAACGACTAATCGTAAGTTTGCTTCGATCATTTTGCGTTTAGCCCGTTCTCCTTGTGCGATCGCAATTTGCAATTCCTTAAGAGATAGATTTGCTGCTTTTTGCCACTGTTCAAGTGTGGGTTGTCGAACTTCATAGAGCTTCTGCAATCTCTGCACTTGCCGACCCAGTTCGATCTCTTGTTCTGGAGTCAAACGCGGAACTCGTCCAATCTGATCGAGATAGACTTTCATTGTGTCCATATCTATGCTCCTTGTGGCTTGCGTTTCATTGCCCAATATTCACGACCTGCAAAGGTTCCATGATGAACAATCTCGAAACCTAATCGCTGATAAAATCGCACTGCACCCGTTGTAGAAGTTTCCAAGTAACAAGGCATATTTGTTCGATCGGCTTCTTCCAACACAGGCTGAAGTAATTTGCTACCAATGCCCTGTCCCTGACATTCCGGTGACACTCCTAACATCGCTAAATACCAGTGTGGCTCTGGAGCAGCTTTGTCATGCAATCGAAGCTCTGTTCCAATGAATGAAGCAAAGTTCAGAATGCGATCCCAGCGTAGATAAAACGGAACAATGAGCAATCCTGATGTTACCACTTGCCAGAGTTGGGATAAGTTGAACTGGCTTGCTTCTGGAGGTAGCCAAACTGCAACGCCTTTCGGACTGCCAGCCGTGGTGTAAGTTCGATCGTAAGATTGTGCAAAATTCAAAAGAGCGCGACTCATTTGCTTAAGTGCCGCAGCTTTGTCATCACATAGGAAATGACCGATCAGCGGATCTTGACTAAAAGCCGCTGCCAGTTGATTTGCTGCTTGATCGAACTCTGTGGAATTTAGTTTAACAATGTCCATGTTTCACCACTCCTTAAATCGAACGTTCGTTATCCTTTAGTTCAGCAATATTGCGGTCTGAACTTGCAAATTCGTCAATCCTGAAACTCGTTTACTCGCTTCCGGTGTGAGACGAATTTTCACTTCAACCACTCGTCGATCGAGGTTTTCCCCTGGCTGATTGCTAAACACATCTTGCTGATCCACCAACAATCCAACCGCCGAAACCGTTCCCTGCAATTCCCCTTCAAAGGCTTGTCCAGTAATCACTGCATTCTGTCCTACTTTCACATTTGCAATGTCACTTTGATAGACTTCAGCAACCGCAACCATCTCATCATTTTGTGCTAAATCTGCAATTCCGGAGTTGCTAATTTTCTCACCTGCACGAGTATGCACTTTGAGAATTTGACCTGCGATCGGGGCACGAACATAAGCTTGTTCGAGTTCCGTTTCTGCCCGTCTCATTGCAGCGATCTCACTTCTTACTTCGGTTGCAACCGTCTCGACATCAACCGGGCGAACTTCAGCAATTCGATCTAAGGTTGCTCTTGCTTCACTTAACTGTGCTTCGAGTGAATTCGCAGCTTGATTTTGTTTCACCTGAGCTTGTCTGAGTTGGGATCGAGCCGTATCTAACGCCAGTCGCTTACTATCTAAACTAGAAGCAGCGATCGCACCTTGCTGATACAGTTTATTGAATCGATCGAACTCGGCTTGTGCCGTTCTGACTTCCGATTCCCAGCGATTAATTTCAGCCGCTTGAGCCGCAATTTCACCTTGTCGATCGGCTTGCAATCTGGTAATCGTTGCTTGTTGAGCTTCAATTTCTCCAGATTTTGCACCTGCTTTCACTTGTGCTAGTTTTGCTTCAGCAACTCGAACTTGCTCACGCGCTTGATTCAGTGCATCTTGCAGCTTATCGCGTGAATCTAAGATCGCAATCACTTGACCTTTTTGAACGCGATCGCTTTGTTTCACCAACACTTGAGAAACGCGATCGCCATCTAACGCGAGCGGGGCAGATAGCTTAACAATCTCAGAAGCAGGCTCAAGCCGTCCCAGCGCAGCAATTCTCTTGACTGTTGGAGCAGTCTCAACAGATTGTGTAGCAGACTTTGGGCTAAATTGTGACACAACATAGAACGATGTTCCACCTGTGACTAATGTTGCGAATCCAAGAACAACCCAAAGGCGATTTTTCGGTTTAAGAAAGAGGTCAAGGCTCATGATTTTTCGGTGTTAGCTTATATTTCTCGAAGTACAACGTCAGCATTTCCGATAGTAATTTTGCTTGTGCTTGGTAATCGACTTTCCGATGACCATATAGTTCTTGCAGCAGCAATCCATCCACCAAGCTCATCATAAACATCAAAATCTGAGGATCATCAATACCGAGAATTGCAGACATTGTTTTTTCGGCTTGATCACACACTCGTTTGAAGATTTCACTGACATCTTTTCCTTCCCGTCGCTGATGTTGGTAGAAGTCTATCATTAGCAAAGTTTGTTTGAGAAAATAGTCTCGATGCTCTTCAAACAATGCAAATCCCCCTTGAGTTTGCTCGATCAAGTCTTTGCCCTTGAGTCGAGATGAGAAGTTGAGAATATCAACCTCGCTTAGTTCTGCAACGAGCTGTTCAAACAATGCCTCCTTACTTGGAAAGTAGTGATACAGTGTTCCGGTCGAAACGCCTAATCCTTGAGCAATTTGGCGCATGGTAATCGCTGCATAGCCCTTCTCAGCAAATAGATCAAACGACTTAAATAACAATTCTTTGCGATAGCGATCGTGGTCAACAATCTTGGGCATACAGGTACGTTGAGCTACCGAATGGTCGAGATATTTTACCGTCCATTCCTTGAGAAACTCCTCCTCGAATTTGCGTGTCCTATTTATATCGAACGTTTGTTATAAATTCTGCCCCACAAATTTCGATTTGTAAACCCCTTTCTGAAAAAAGATGCTCTGCTATCGGAGTCAGAAGAGTCCAGGAATAGCAGAGCAACCGGATTGTAATTCATTCCAATTCAATCGATTTTATGCACAACTAGAAGTCATCAAAGAACGTCAGCACCACAGTACAGGTTTCATCAGTCGGAGTGTCACGGGCGCAAGAGTCTAAAGCTGCCCGAACTGCTGCTGATTTAGATCCGTATCCCAGTGCTGCTCCATACCGAGATGGCGAAGATGCCACCGCACCCCATCCGCCATCGTTATCTGAATTTACTACAGTACAATTATTTCCCCCCTGATTCGTGCAATAGTTCAGCACTCCCGAATAGGCTCCCTCCTCACTAGAACGGGTCGAGTAATAAAATCGATCGTTACTGTCTTTGGCGATCGCTGATGATGCAAAAACTGGAGCTTGAGTCAATCCGGACACTGCGATCGCGAGCAATCCTGCAACGTACTTGTTTAACTTAAACATCAGTTCCTCCTTGTAGAACTTGACGAGCCAGTTCAGTTGGCTTATCTCTGTTTTACCAGTGAGCAAACTCAATTCCAGATTTCTAAGAATACTTTTGGGATTCCTTATAAAAATTCAATTGATGAATACAGTTTCAGCAACAAGGCTTCAACTATCTTGTAGAGCAATAAGGATTAGCGTAAAAACTTTAGATTTCCAGCAACAAGGCTTCAAATCATTAAATAAAGATGCTCTGCTATCCTGTTCAGAAAGATCTGAAGATAGCAGAGCTAAAAAATTGTTCTCAGATTTTGCAATGACACTGCAATTCGAGGAACTCACACAACGATCTAGCGGAAATCATCAAAGAAGGTCAGAACAACGCGACAGGTTTCGTTTCTTGGCGTTTCACGGGCGCAAGAGTTTAACGCTGCCCGAACTGCCGCAGCTTTAGACCGGTAGGACAATGCTGCTCCATATCGCGATGGCGAAGTTGCCACTGCACCCCATCCTCCAGAACTATCGGAGTTCACCACGGTACAATTAGAACCACCTTCTCTAGAACAGTATTGCAGCACTCCTGAATAAGCAGCTTCCTCGCTAGAACGGGTCGAGTAGTAGAATCGATCGTTGCTATCTTTGGCGATCGCGGCGGCTGCAAAAGCAGGTGCTTGAGTCAATCCGGCAACAGCGACAGCGAACAAACCAGCGAAATACGGGTTCAGTTTAAACATCAGTCTCTCCTTACAGAACTTGAAAAGCTAATAAATTAGCTTCCCTCTGTTCTACCAATGAGCAGCCTGAATTCCAGACACGATCACAATATCTTCGTAATTTCTTGATGAAAGGAAACTAATCCATACAAAATTAGCAATATTCCTTCAATGATCTTGCTGATCCATCAGAAGTCTTGTTATTTTGCAAGAAAACATTTTTTTCTGACGATAACTTTGCGATTGTCAGAACAATTCGTCAAATAAGTCTAAAATTCTTCAAATCGAATAGTACAACGGAAACGATTTCGCATCTTTAGGCTTAACATAAACTCGCTGATCCGGAGAAAGCTTCAATTCATCAAAGCGATCGCGCGTTAAATGTGCCGTCACCACCTGACCATCATCCAGCGTCAGTTCCGCCTGAATTTCCCAACCCAAATGAATTAGCCGTGTCACTCGTGCCGACACTGTTGAACCATTTGGAGAGGTTTCAACCAAGACATCATGCGGACGCAAGAACATCTCAGGATGAGCCGAATCAAAGCCATTATTTTGGAAAATTCGCGACGAACTTGGCAGAACATTCACGGGACCAATAAAGCTCATCACGAATGCAGTCGCTGGATGATCATACACATCCGCAGGCGTTCCCACTTGTTCCACCTTGCCTTTATTCATCACCACGATTTCATCCGCGACTTCCATCGCTTCTTCCTGATCATGCGTCACAAATACAGTTGTTACATGCACTTCATCGTGCAATCGACGCAACCAAACCCGGAGATCTTTCCGCACTTTCGCATCCAACGCGCCAAACGGTTCATCGAGCAGTAACACTTTCGGTTCGACTGCCAACGCTCGCGCCAGTGCGACTCGTTGCCGTTGACCGCCAGACAGTTGAGACGGATATCGATCGCCCAATCCTCCCAATTGCACTAGCTCTAATAATTCGTCTACTCGTTTCTTCGCTTTATCGGGTGGATATTTGCGAATCTGCATTCCAAAGGCGATATTCTTCCGCACTGTCAAATGCTTGAACAGGGCATAATGCTGAAACACAAAGCCAATATTACGATCTTGAACACTGCGATCGGTAGCATCCTCGCCTGTCAGAAAAATTCGACCTGAATCGGGACTCTCTAACCCTGAGATCAATCGCAGCAGCGTCGATTTTCCTGATCCCGATGGACCCAGCAGCGCAACCAGCGAACCACTTTCAATTTCCAAGCTCACTTGCTCGACTGCCTGAAAATTCCCAAAGCGCTTAGAAACGTCTTGTACTACGATACCCACAGTGATGACCTCAAGAAGCCCGGTTTCCCGATGAGATTACTGTAGTTTTATAGCATAAACTCGCGATCGTTTTCTGATTCGCTTCCATAAAAAAAGGCATCTCGGCAGAGACACCTTAAACCAAGTTCAACCACAAATCTGTTTTTAATGATGCTCTTCGGAATGAGCCACCGGAAGTGAATGATGCGGAATTGAGGACGGGGTAAGCGCATTACTAAACCCGTTCTTATCCGATCCGATGCGAACTTGCCGCATTAAGCTCGCCATCTCGATCGCGCTCATGCCATACTCCCATCCAAGATTGCTCTTGATGCCTGCACGTTCGAGCGCTTGCTGCATATTATCCGTTGTCAGCACTCCGAAAATCACCGGAACACCTGTCTGAAAGCTTGCATTCGCAATTCCTTTCGACACTTCAGAAGACACATGATCAAAGTGAGGAGTTTGTCCTTTGATCACTGCACCCAGGCAAATCACGGCATCGTATCGATTCGACATTGCAAGCTGACGTGCGACCATTGGCAACTCGAACGCGCCTGGAACCCAAGCATAATCAACCTGTGTTCCTTGCGGATCGACATTAATTCCGTGTCGCTTCAAGCAGTCTTGACACGCTTCGAGTAAGCGCGTTGTTACCAAATCATTAAAGCGACCGACGACGATCGCAAATCTGAGAGAATCGGTCTGAGAAAACGTTCCTTCAAAAATAGTCATTGTTTCAGTCTGAGTATCAACACATCACAGCTACTAAATCATTTCAGCAGAGATCTCCGCCAAATCCCGGAAATTTCTCCGAGGATTTACTTAAATCTAGCTTGAGGACTCAGGATTTGGATCGTGTAGATGACTCGATTTATTTAGAATTTACAGTTGCGATCGCAAAGTTTAGGATAATTTCCCCGTGTTAACACGCAAAAATGTCCGGACGAACGCAAGAAACCGGGGATGAATCCGAATTTCCTCCCCAGTATAGACACGAATTAGATCACGAGATAATTTAGAAGTCCCACAGTGATCACTAGAATGAACCAAATGCCTGAACCCAAATAAAGCAATTTTTTGGATGTGTCCCAGTTTTGTGGGGAAGCGTAAGCGACGGGAACGCCGATTACCATCACAAACGAAAATAGTAC
This sequence comes from Pseudanabaenaceae cyanobacterium LEGE 13415, assembly GCA_015206935.1. Lineage (GTDB taxonomy): Bacteria > Cyanobacteriota > Cyanobacteriia > Leptolyngbyales > Leptolyngbyaceae > Leptolyngbya. The sequence continues at coordinate 6,695 of JADEXW010000167.1, forward strand.
CAATGCCAACAGTGCCAGTTGGAAAATGAAGGTCATGTTTTCTCTCCCTAAAACAGCGTTTTTAGTGTCTCAATGTTCTTAAATAACCGAGACGCGATCGAAGTCCTGAATAGTACGTTATCAGAAAAGGCGGACGCGATTCTATGCCTCATATCAATCCTGAACAATCCGCGCGTGAGTTGATGTCGTCTCCTGTCCGAACGGTTCGTCCGGAAACGACGATCGAGGATGCTCAAAAGCTTTTATTGCGATACGGTCATTCAGGTTTGCCGATTGTGCATGAAGGACAATTAGTCGGAATCGTGTCTCGTCGCGACCTGGATCTGGGGGCATATCACGGTTTGAAAGATACGCCCGTTGAGAAAATCATGGCAACTCAGGTAAGAACGATCGAGCCTTCTACAACACTTTCAGAGATTCAAACTTTGATGGGAACGTATGACATTGGACGGCTTCCGGTAATCGATCGAGGTCAATTGGTTGGAATTGTGACGCGCACTGATGTTTTACGCAAACTTCAGCCTGTTCCGGAGTCGTTGCGGTTAGAGCGATTTGCTGAACCATTTCAGAAGATTTTTGTGATCGCTTCTCAAGCCGCTGAAGATCGAGGTTGGCATCTTTATTTAGTGGGGGGAGCCGTCAGAGATTTGCTTTTAGCTGATCCTGATGCTGAAGTAAGTTTGAGCGATATTGATTTTGTGGTGGATGGATTTCATCGATCGGCGCAGGTGGGTGCAGGGGTGGAACTAGCGAAATGTCTTCAGGAGATTTACCCACAGGCACGACTCGAAATTCACGGTAAGTTTCAAACGGCGGCATTACTTTGGCACAACGATCCGGAACTGGGTTCGCTTTGGATTGATATTGCAACGGCGCGAACGGAATTCTATTTATATCCCGCTGCGAATCCTGAAGTAGAAGCAAGTTCAATTCGACAGGATTTGTATCGCCGAGATTTTACAGTGAATGCGTTGGCGTTGAGATTGACGAATCCGAGAGCGCATGAGCTTCTTGATTTTTTTGGTGGAATATCAGATTTACGATCGCATCAAATCCGAGTCTTACATCCAAACAGTTTCATCGAAGATCCAACCCGAATTTATCGAGCCGTTCGATTTGCAGTGCGCTTAGGATTTGAGATTGAGCCACAAACAGAGGCATATATTCGACATGCGATCGCCTCAGGAGTTTATAACTTACGCGATCGTCCCGTTCCCGCGCTTCAAAGTCGGCTCAGATCCGAATTGAAATATATTTTGCAAGCTCGATACTGGAAAGCAGCAATTCAAAAGCTAGCGGATCTTGGCGCACTCGTCTGTATTCATCCGAATTTGAAGCTCGATCGAGAACTTTGGCGACAGTTGAAATGGGCAGATCGCTTTCAAAGATTCGATCTATCCATTCCGCACTGGCAATTACTCTTAGAGGTTTTGATCGCGAAACTTGACGATCGTGCGATCGTTGCCAAAACGCTTCAACTTCCGCATGATGCGATCGAGCGTTTAGCTAAACTTCCTGAAATCGAAGCAACCCTTCAACTTTCTGGAAAGCCGAGCGAAATTGTTCAACAGTTGAAACCATTTGATTCAGAAACATTAGCTTTGATTGCTGCGCGAGGAACACGATCGCTTCGTCGATCGATTTGGCAATATTTCAACATTTGGTCACAGATTAAACCGCCGCTCGATGGTTCCGATCTCAAAGCACTCGGTTACAAACCGGGTAAACAGTTCAAAAAAATGATTGAAGAACTTCTGACTCTCACGCTTGATGGTCAGATTCGCGATCGTGCAGATGCCGAACATTATTTAACCGAACATTACCCGTTAAACTGAAAAATGCCCTGATTGCAAAACTCTCTTATTTTATGGCTTCGATCGAACTGGTTTCCTCCGATTCAATTCCCACCGATGCGATCAAGTATGACGATCGGGGTTTAGTTCCTGCGATCGTTCAGGATTATCTAGATGGCACAGTGTTGATGATGGCGTGGATGAACCAAGAATCTCTCCAAAAAACGCTTGCGACGGGAGAAACGTGGTTTTGGAGTCGATCGCGTCAAGAGTTTTGGCACAAAGGCGCAACTTCAGGACACACCCAGAAAGTAAAAGCGATTCGATACGATTGCGATAGTGATGCTTTGTTAGTCACCGTTGAGCAAGTTGGTGATATTGCTTGTCACACAGGCGAACGAAGCTGTTTTCACCAAGTCGATAGTAAGATTGCGCCGCCGCCTGCTGATACTTTGTCACAAGTCTTTTCAGTCGTATGCGATCGACGAGATAACCCAATCGAAGGCTCTTACACTCGAACCCTTTTTGCAGGTGGCGATAACAAGATTCTGAAAAAAATTGGCGAAGAAGCCGCAGAAGTGGTGATGGCTTGCAAAGACGATGATAAAAATGCGATCGCGGGAGAAGCTGCCGATTTGTTTTATCACACGCTGGTTGCATTAGCGCATCATAAAGTGGATTTGAAAGATGTCTATCGCAAATTGCAAGAACGCCGTTAGAAGGTGTTTTATAGTTGTACCTATTTCAGTTAGAACACTTCGAGGAAGCCCCCCAGCCCCAATTCCTACCGTGTATACATAAGTCTTTTCGCTACGGTTAAATCGGCTAATGCCCCCTAAATCCCCCAATTCTGGGGGACTAAGAGGTAAGACTCCAGCT
>JADEXW010000769.1 GCA_015206935.1 Pseudanabaenaceae cyanobacterium LEGE 13415
ACGCTATCGGATGCGCCTTCGGTCGTGAGTCCGAGACCCCGACATCCCATGATAATTAAATCGGCTTCTACTTCGTCGGCAACATCGCAGATCGTAAAAGCAGGTTTGCCTTCCCGCTCGATCGCATCGGCTTGAATTCCCTGATCCGAAAAGAGCGATCGAGCATTTTCCAGTAAATTCGCGACGGCATCTGGAGAAGACATCGCATCGGGCTGATCCGCAGTCGATTCCACGACAGACAGCAAAATCAATCGGCTTTGATGAATTCTGACGATATCCGACACGGTTTCGACGGCTTGACGAGACTCGCGGCTTTCATCGATCGGAAACAACACAGTTTTGAACATGGTTTCAAACATTCCAACTTCTTCTACCAGCATTGCAGAAACTTCGATCGTAGGTGGCACGATTAATGGAAAAATAAGAAATAGGTAGAAAGACTCATTTAGGAGCCAAGATCGTGCCGAAGAAGAGTGTTAATGATTTATCGTCCGCTGATTTGCAGGGGAAGCGCGTTTTAGTCCGGGCAGATTTTAATGTGCCTGTGGATGAACAAGGCAACATTACCGATGACACGAGAATTCGAGCAGCATTGCCCACGATCGAAGCGCTCACATCCAAAGGTGCAAAAGTGATTTTATCGAGTCACTTTGGTCGCCCGAAAAATGGTCCTGAAGATAAATATCGTTTAACTCCGGTGGGCAAACGGCTTTCAGAATTGCTGGGTAAGCCAGTTGTAAAAACTGATGATTGTATCGGGGATGAGGTGAAATCGAAAGTGGATGCAATGCAGCCAGGTGATGTGTTGCTGCTGGAAAACGTTCGATTCTATAAGGAAGAAGAGAAAAATGATCCGGCATTCGCTGAGAAATTAGCATCGATCGCTGATTTGTACGTCAATGATGCGTTTGGAACGGCTCACCGCGCTCATGCTTCGACCGAAGGCGTAACCAAGTTCCTCAAGCCGTCTGTTGCAGGATTGCTGATCGAGAAAGAACTGCAATATTTACAAAGCGCGATCGAGAATCCTCAGCGTCCGTTAGCTGCAATCGTCGGTGGCTCGAAAGTTTCTAGCAAAATCGGTGTGATCGAAACGCTGCTCGACAAAGTAGACAAACTGCTGATCGGCGGTGGAATGGTCTTCACGTTCTACAAAGCGCGTGGCTTGGCAGTCGGTAAATCGCTGGTGGAAGAAGACAAGCTGGAACTGGCGAAAACTTTGGAAGCAAAAGCGAAAGAAAAAGGTGTTGAACTGTTACTGCCAACGGATGTTGTTGTTGCAGATAACTTTGCGCCGGATGCTAATACTCAAACCGTGAGCGTCGAGAACATTCCTGATGGTTGGATGGGATTGGATATTGGACCGGATTCTGTGAAGACCTTCCAAGCCGCTTTGGAACAGTGCAAGAGCGTCATTTGGAATGGCCCAATGGGCGTGTTTGAGATGGATAAGTTTGCAAAAGGCACTGAAGCGATCGCGCATACTTTGGCAGAACTGACTCCGAAAGGAACCACGACGATCATTGGTGGCGGTGATTCGGTTGCAGCCGTTGAGAAGGTTGGCGTAGCAAGTCAGATGAGCCACATTTCGACAGGTGGCGGTGCGAGTTTGGAATTGCTCGAAGGCAAAGAGCTTCCGGGAATTGCGGCGCTTGATGAAGCGTAAGATTGATTAAATTCGGAATAACCCGCTTTGCAGAATTGATTGCGAGGCGGGTTATTTTTTAGTTTTGTGAGGGGTTGATTTGTTGTTGGAGTTGTTGGACTTCATCGATCGATAACCCAGTTGAAGATGTGATGAGGTCGATGTCAGCGCCTCTTCGCAAGAGATTTAGCGCGATCTCTCGCTTTGCCTCTGTTTGAGCATCTTCTACAATGGCACGATAGACAGAAGATTCTTGCATAATGTCTCTCCGCACAACGCGATTCACAATCTCTTTGTCTAATTTTAACCCAGCTAAGATTCCAGAGGCTGCCATTAAATTCGCTTTTGTCGTCGGATCTGAAAGTTGATCGACTCTTTGAGCCGCTTGACGCAACGTTTCTTCGGCATCGGCACTTTGACCCAGCACCGCAAACGGAACCAGCAAGTCATAACTCTACGAAGGGTTTGCGGAATTTTTCTGATGTAAGCTGAAGGTGGAAAAAAGACGACGCTATCACTAATTACTCTGCTCAGAACGTAGACTCACTGGATGTAATCGTCATGCTGATTGGTGCCATACTTCGGAGTCGCTATCGAATCATTCGTGAACTGGGAGCCGGAGGATTTGGAGAGACTTATTTAGCGGAAGATGCGGATTTGCACAGTCAGCTTTGTGTCATAAAACACCTGAAAGCTCAGAGTTTAACAGTCCTACCAATTGCCAAGCAGTATTTTAATCAGGAAGCCAAAATCTTACAT
>JADEXW010000770.1 GCA_015206935.1 Pseudanabaenaceae cyanobacterium LEGE 13415
GTCTCAACCAGTAAAACACCATACATTTTACCTTCGCGAGAAAACTGCTCATCTGCGGCAAGTTCTTGCATGAATTGATATGCGACCGCTTCAACGTATTTTGTGCGAGGTAAGCGTAAACGGTTCTGCGATCGCGGACAAATTCCCTCATACCAATAGGTTGAACTATTGCTATCTATCATCAAACAAATCGATGCGTAAACTCACACATCAAATCGACTCTTCCTTTCCGAAGCATCGCCGGATCAAGTCGCTCAGTGGTATTGCAAGTCATCAGCACGACTAATTTTTGCTCTAGCTCGAAATTACCAACACTCACAACGCTTTGATAGAGTGTGCCATCCAGCAAACTCAAAATATGCTCAGTTTTATTGCTAGCTTGAGCAATTTCCGTCGATCGATCTTGTGCCAAGTTATCGGCTTCATTAATGATCAAGCAAATTTTCTCCAGATAGCTCGGCGGTACAAAGTTCTCAACGGCATCATGATCCAGAATAAAGATCACATAGCCAAGCGGAACGAGAACCTCTTTCGCGATCGCTTGCGTCCAAGCCGTTTTTCCTGTTCCTGGATCACCATGTACCAACACTGCTAAACGATGTTGATTCATCACGGTTTGCTGCACCGTATCACTAAAGGATTGAATTTCTGCTGGAAAGTCTCGAATCTCAAACTGAGCATGGATTTGTCCCACTCGGCTTTGATAGCCACTCAGCATTACAGCCAATCCATAAGTAGACTTTTGGATCAAGGGAGCCATGTTTTTCGCCATCAATGTCCAATAGCGTCGTCCTCGATCGACATAATCGATCTGTAACCAGACTTCATGCGCTGCCCAATACGCATATGCCGTACTTACGATGTCGAGCCGATCCCAACTTTCAAAGCGATCGACTGGGAAATAAAAAGAGCGATCGAGATAGCTTTGAGTGATTAAATCTGGTCGTCCTAGTACGGCTAGCGTTTGTCGAATTGTCGTTTCTTGTAAGCGATTTAGGACATAATCGATCGGAATGTTGTTGCGACTGACAATCTGACGAATTGGAGTTTCAACACTGAGGCTATCTCGATAGCGATAGTCAGGATAAGGTGGATCGGGCGTGAGATAGTTCCACACCTGATCAATCTCGCCGCGTGTGTAGGACGAAAACACATTGATCATATTCGCCCACCATGCTTGATGATTGCGTCCTAGAGCATCTGCGATCGTGCTGACGGCTCCCATCAATCGACGGTTCAATTCTTCGGAATCATTTTGAGTAAGCTGAAGAAAATAGCCCCAATCAAAGTCACGATTCAACGGTCGCCAACCTGCCGCCAGTAAGCTTTGTCCTTTTTGCTGGTTTTGATTGTTGTATTGATTGAACGGATTGAAGTGAAAGTCAAAGTCTTGCATAGTTCAAAGATTTCAGATTAGGTTCAATCCAGCGAGAACGGGCTTCTGGGGAGAAAAGAACTTCGTGGCTGTAGTACTGAAACACTAGAGTCGGATCAGAATAACAATTCGTCAATTGATTGGTTAGGTTCAGTAAAGAATCATGGACATTCATGCGATCGATATCATTCCGAAGTCGGTGAATCCAAAATTGCGTCATGGTTTCGTGATAGCCGCTGGTTGGAGTTGATTCAATCCCATGAGCTTGATTATAACGTTGGATTCCACAACGGATTTGATCGGTGGCAGTGTGCGGATCATTGATTAGATACCACACTGCTATGGTGAGATGTGCCGAATGTGTCCACTTCGATCGAGCTAACATACAGTTCTTAAAGGCTTCAACCAATTCAAGGATTTCATCTTCGACGGTATACATTTTCTGAACTACTAATATACTACAAACATAATACAAAGTTTGGCAAATATTTTCTCTTAGCACTGTTATCTTTGTGTTAAATTTTCGCAGGATTGCGTATTCACTTCATACAATTGGCGCATCTTCTCTATCCAGGAGTAGGTTATGTCACCGTCACAAAACGAGTTCCAGCAGCCCGGTTACGAGAGTTCCGCAACCTCAAAAGCCTCCGATCGCTCTACATTTGGGATCGGTTTCTTCTGTGGTTTAATCACAGGTGCAATTTTAACGGCAGGAGCAGGGGGCTATTTTTGGTGGACTCATGCCAACAACACAGCCGCAACCTCGACTGCACCGATCGCTTCACAGTCCCCACCTCCCAGAGATTCGACTCCAGTTTCTCCCCCCACTGCAACCGCTCCACAACCGGAAAATCCAACCAGCGCGAAAGCCCCGACTGCGACTAGCTTAAATCTGCAACAAACGAAACAAAACGGCACATCGCTTCGGATCGATCGTATTTCCTTCAGCGACGACGCAGTTTTGCTTGATTTAAATATTACGAATAGCAGTAAACAAGACATCGAGTTAAATAAAGTTCCAGGACTG
>JADEXW010000771.1 GCA_015206935.1 Pseudanabaenaceae cyanobacterium LEGE 13415
TGGGTTAGCCGCTGCTGTGGAATTAGTCGATGCGGGTCACGAAGTCGAAATCTTTGAAGCTCGATCGTTTGTCGGGGGCAAGGTCGGAAGTTGGATCGATTCCGATGGCAACCATATCGAAATGGGCTTGCACGTTTTCTTCAATAATTATGCGAATTTGTTCGCTTTGATGGAAAAGGTCGGGGCTTACCAAGAATTGCTGCCGAAAGAGCATGTTCATACCTTTGTGAATCGCGGCGGTGAATTGGGTAAGCTCGATTTTCGGTTTTTACTCGGTGCGCCCTTTCATGGATTGAAGGCATTTTTCACCACTGGACAGTTAACCGTTCAGGATAAATTGCAAAATGCGATCGCGCTAGGTACAAGTCCGATCGTGCCGGGATTGATTAACTACGATGCCGCGATGAAAATGATTCGCGCTTTGGATGATGTCAGCTTTGCCGATTGGTTCCGGAGTCATGGCGGTTCGCAAAACAGTCTCAAAAAAATGTGGAACCCGATCGCGTTAGCGCTTGGTTTTATTGACACCGAGAATATCTCGGCTCGGTGTATGCTCACGATCTTTATGATGTTTGCAGCGAAAACTGAAGCATCACGATTGAATATGCTATCGGGATCGCCTGCTGAATACTTGCATAAACCGATCGTGGATTACATCGAAGCCAGAGGTGCAAAAATTCACACTCGTAGACAAACTCGCCGGATTTTATTTGAAGGTGAGGGAGAGAATACGAAAGTGACCGGATTAGCTATTGCAAATGGTGAGACTGAAGAAGTTATCACCGCTGATGTATATCTTGCCGCATGTGATGTGCCTGGAATTCAGCGATTATTGCCGCAAGAATGGCGCAGCATCAAAGAGTTTGACAATATTTACAAGCTCGAAGCGGTTCCAGTCGCAACGGTTCAGATGCGGTTTGATGGCTGGGTGACGGAGATGAATGATCCCGAAGCTCGGAAACAAGTCGAACACGCCGCAGGAATGGACAACTTACTGTACAGTTCCGATGCAGATTTCTCTTGTTTTGCAGATCTAGCACTCACCAGCCCGAAAGACTATTACCGTGAGGGACAAGGCTCACTCATGCAAGTCGTTCTCACCCCTGGCGATCCGTTTGTCCCAATGAGCAATGAAGAGATCGCAAAACATGCGTTGAAACAGATTCATGACCTGTTCCCGTCCTCGCGCGACTTGAATATGACCTGGTATAATGTCGTGAAACTTGCACAATCGCTCTATCGAGAAGAACCTGGAAAAGACCCGTATCGACCTTCACAGAAGACATCGATCGACAATTTCTATCTTGCTGGTAGCTATACGCAGCAGGATTACATTGACAGTATGGAAGGTGCAACGATTTCTGGAAAGCAAGCGGCTCAGAAAATTCTTGAACCGACCGGGTACAAAGTTCAGGGTGTGGGACTGTTCAAGTACTAAGCTTACAAATCTCTTGCGCTGCGTTCTCAGTTGATTGCGCCCCCTAAATCCCCCATTCTAGGGGATTTAGGGGGCTTCCCCAAATTAATTAGATTCCAGAACAGTTTATCGATACACAGCCGCAACTAAGCAAACCTCCAAAAAATTTAATACACAAAATTAAATCTTTTTATGAAGATGTAGCCAACAAAACAAAATTAATCGGGAAAAACAAGAGATGATCAAAGTGGGTTTCTGACTCTTCGATTCTCAAGATAGTTCTAATTCTGAAATTGCTCTTTGCAGCTTAACAGCATGTAGAAAAATTCTGAGACTCGATCGAGTTACTCAAATCCAGATTTGCTCTTCGTTTCGGATATTCCCATGACCATTTACATTGGAAATCTTTCTTACCAAGCGACCGTAGACGACCTGAAAACCGTATTCGCTGAATATGGTGAAGTCAAACGGGTAGTGCTGCCCACTGATCGAGAAACAGGACGAATGCGGGGCTTTGCCTTCGTTGAAATGGAACAAGATGCCCAGGAAGATGCTGCCATCTCTGAGTTAGATGGGGCGGAATGGATGGGGCGACAATTGCGAGTGAATAAAGCGAAACCGAAGGGAGAGTAAATCGAAGACGATTCTGTTCACAATTGAATATTCCAAATAACACGAAAGCTTTCTCTAAACCAAACTTAGAGAAAGCTTTTGTGATTAATATTCGCAACTTGACTATGCTGCGCGACGAGTCAACAGACCCCAGATGAAGATCGCGACAATTGCACCCAAAACTGCGATCAAGATGCCACCAAAGCTCAAGGAAGCAGCCGTCAAATTCAGCGCTCCTGTGGTTAAGAAGGTGTAGAGGCTTCCACCGATAAATGCACCAATGATACCTAAAAGAATCGAGCCGAGAATGCCGCCGCCTTGGTCGCCAGGGTAAATTGCTTTCGCGATCGCACCTGCAATCAGTCCTAAGA
>JADEXW010000772.1 GCA_015206935.1 Pseudanabaenaceae cyanobacterium LEGE 13415
GCCGAACAGGATTTAAGTCGATCGTAATTCATTTGATCGATCAACCAGTAAGATGATGTACTACCCAATATTTTCTGCATGAAAGTAATGTTCAAAAAGACGATTCTTCCCGCACTAGCTTTAGCTGGAATCTGTGCATTTCCCACTCTGACCGAGGCACGCCGCCCAGTTCGCCCCAAACCAGCCCAGCAAACCCGCAACGTCCCTGGGCAATTCGACTACTACGTTTTATCGTTGTCTTGGTCGCCTGACTACTGCGCCACTAAAGGACAGAAAGACACCCAACAGTGCAGTAGTGGTCGGCAATTAGGCTTTGTCCTGCATGGCTTGTGGCCCCAATACGATCGAGGTTATCCCCAAGATTGCACCCCCGAAGCCTTCAATCCCAAAATGCAGCAACAGTTTCCCGGTCTCTATCTGAGTTCCAAACTGTTCAAGCATGAATGGGAAAAACATGGCACTTGTACGGGATTAACACAGCTTCAGTATCATCAGTTGTCGAAAGACCTGAAAGAGAGCGTCAAAATTCCCGATCGATATGTTCGCCCGACTCAGCCCTTCCGCGTGACGCTGACTCAGTTCAAACAAGATTTTGTGAAAGCAAATCCTGGTTTCACTGAACAAAGTGTGGCTCCAAGCTGTTCAGGATCAGGACGATTCTTGCAAGAAACGCTGGTGTGCTACTCGAAAGATGGCAAGCCCGGAACCTGTAGCGAAGAAGTGCTACGTCGATCGCAAAAGAGCTGCGGTCAAGCAAATTTCCTTGTTCGTAGTGTTCGGTAAGAATTCTGATGTGCATTAGTCTCTTACACTTCGTTGTTGTCCGATAGTGCCCCCCAAATCCCTCATTCTGGGGGACTTTGAACAAGAAAAATTTCTTGAATTCCAAGACGCTATTTATCTTCAAAGTCCCCCAAATTTGGGGGATTTAGGGGGCTGAAGGCGATACAACCGAAGCGAAGAGATCTGTTTATACACAGTAGGACAACAAATTAGGGGAGAGTTACTCTCCCCTGCTAAACCGCTATTTCTCAACGTTAATCGTACCGAGTTGAGTATTGAGGTAGTATTGCTGCAAAATTTGATCGAAACTATAGCCACGACGCGCCATATTATAGGCTCCCCATTGGCTCATTCCCAATCCATGACCGAATCCGCGTCCATTGAAGACCACACCAGAGAGCGCTTGCTTTTGTCCTTTCGTGCTAGCGACAGGCGGGAATTGATTCTCAAACTTAAACAAAGTACTTCTCAAGCCCAACGCAACTCGAAATTCATCGCCATCCAGTTCCTTAGAACCTCGATCGCCAATGACTCGAATTTTCTTGACTCGTCCACAACTCGGAGTCAAAGCCACAGGCTCTAAGCGCTGTAAAGTTCCGACTCCGAATCGATTCCCAATTTCTGTGGCTGTAAAGGTTCTCGACCACTCATTCACAGGTGCGCCTTGATCGTAATTGTTTTTAACCGATCGCAAATACGGCAAAGGCTGAACCCAAACATCTTCTACATTCTCGGTACATCCACCCGCAGACGAGTGAAACACGGCGTTAATGATCTGACGATTGTGTGCCAAAACTTTCCCAGCGGTTGCCTGCACTGCCGTTTGTGTCCCTGTCGATTCAGATTGAACCCCGTTATAAACCTGCCAACCTTGCGTATCCCCAAGGTCGAACATTTTATTTCTAGCAAGGGCATTCTGGCGTTCGTGTAGCGCATAGCTCCGAGCCGCAACTGCTTGAGCTTTCAGCGCTTCTTGGGGCCAATTGCCACTCATTTCACTGCCTAACACGCTGAACAGATATTGCTCTAGATCGACGTAATTAATCGCAGTGAGTCCTTTTTCACTCGGCACGAGATACACCCGACCCCGATACCAGCGATTTCCAATCCAGACGACACCATTTTCATCTTTCGGCACAATCCACAATGCGCCAGACTTCCAGCGATCGAGCGCAATCCCGCCCTCTTTCGCCTGTGCCGCAAAGCCGTTCATCCCTTGAATTTCACCGACGACCTGTTGCGAACCATCCAACACTTGAGCATTCACCGAGCTACCGACGTTAATTTGCGGTACATTTTGCTCGATCGCGATTCTCAATTTGAGCGATTCCTTGGCTTCAGCCGACCACATGCCAGCCGCCCAGATTAGAACAGTTAAGCCAAAGGATTTTGAGACTGAACTCAAGAGCGATCGAGCGTTCATTTGATTTACCATTGCACTTTCGGGGTCTTCACTCAACAATTAACAGCGGTCACACCAAGCGTTCTGGATCAATCTGCCACGATTTACCAATTTTCTAACATTTGTTAATATACGTGACTTTGTTTTGCCTGTAATCCGGATCACGCAAACCTGCTTAAAATTTCATCGTTCTTTGGCACAGACCGTCCCCGTG
>JADEXW010000773.1 GCA_015206935.1 Pseudanabaenaceae cyanobacterium LEGE 13415
CACTTATTCTCACACCCAGCAAATTTCAGCAATGTGGGCAGGACTCAACACGAAAACACCCGTGGTCAATGGTTATTCAGGTTCAGCCCCTCCAGAAATGCCAGGAACGATGACAGAAACGCTGCCCTTTTCCGGCATCATGCAGTGGTTGCAATCGTTCAAACGTCCGCCAAAGGGTCGGTTTTGTCTGATCGCAGCCACGGATGATCCGTTAACCGCAGTTCATCAAGTTGAAACTGGGATTCCGATCGAGTCAATCGGTTCAACCACTCAGTACTTCAGCCGCGATCGACATTACACCGCATTTGTGATTCCCTTACCCATTCAGATGCCTCGCCAAGCCTATGCTCATGGAATTCGTGCCGCCGATCAGCCCTCCACGCTGACCTCAGAGCAATCGATAACGCTGCCTGTTTTTGTCCGCAACACTAGCCCGATGACGTGGGTACAGACTGCCGCACAGCCGATCCATCTGTCTTATCGCTGGTTTACGGCAAGCGGAGCAGTGGATAAAGGCGATGGCTTGAGAACGGAGTTACCCACGGTTGTCGCACCTGGAGCCGCGATCGCGCTCAATGCCTCGATCAAAGCGCCCTCACAGCCAGGAACCTACACACTTCGCCTAAGTTTGGTGCATGAGACCGTAACATGGTTTATGGATCAAGGGGCAAAATCGCTCGATCTTCCAATCACAGTTATCCCTTCCTCAGGAGGTCAATCGAATGGGAAACCCAAAACGTGAGCCTCTGTTAGAGCCGTTGTTGCGGTGGTTACGATTACGACGGGTGATCGCTGAGATTCCAGAACACTCGATCGTGCTGGATGTCGGATGTGGACGAAATGCTGCATTTTTGAAAGCGATCGAGCCGCGAATTGCTCAAGGATACGGGGTCGATTTCAAAGTGGCAGAATTTCAAACCGATAAATTGAAAACGATTCAGGTGCATTTAGGCGAAGAATTGCCGTTTGCGGATGACAGTTTCGATGTGGTGACGATGCTGGCAGTGTTAGAACACATCGAACATGAGCAAGCGATTTTAAAAGAGATTCGTCGAGTGCTGAAACCGGGCGGGAAATTGGTCTTAACGGTTCCTTCGGTGTGGGCGCAACCTGTTCTAGAGTTTCTGTCGTATCGGCTCAGAATTGTGGATGAAGCAGAGATTCGAGATCACAAACGCTATTACGATCGACAAAAGCTCAAACAAGTCTTGATTCAAGTGGCGGGATTCGATCGCTTCCGACATCAATATTTTCAGATGTGGATGAACAATTTTTGTACGGCGATGAAAGGCTGAGGGAGAACACACCTTGAATCGCTTGAGCAAAACAATCGATCGGGCTTCGAGTGGATTCATATTCAAGCTACAATCTCTTCGCTTCTCCAATCTTTTTACCTTCGTTTTGATGGCAGTTCTTCTATTTGTTGTTTCTTTCGTTTCGATCTGGCTAATCCTTTTTTTCAATGAATCTTTGAAAGAAGGAAAAGCGAGAGTCTCGTTTTTGAAAGCTTTGATGGTTCAAGCTTGTTTAGCGAGTCTCTCAGTTGAAGTTTTTAGTTCGATTCGAGCATTAGACTTTACTCGAATCGCTCTGTTTTGGACATTAATTTCAGCGATCAATTGCTTTGTATTGTGGTCACGTTATCGCAGCTTAATCAAGCTAAATTTACTCACACAGCGGCTTAAACAGTTCCAAAAGTTAGATTTATTCACTAAACTTTGTATTAGCGCTGTTATCACGATTGCATTCATCAGCTTGGTAACTTGCCTGATCTCGCCACCAACAAACTACGATTCTCTTACATATCATCTGACAAGAGTAGTACGATGGATACAAAATCGATCGCTCGAATACACTCCAACCCATAACCTTCGACAAATCTTTTTTGCTCCTGGTGCTAGCTACCTTGTCACTCACTTGCAACTCTTAGCAAGAGGCGACTACTTTGCGAATTGTGTTCAATGGGTCGCCTATGTTGGCTGTATTGTCGGTGTTTCTCTGATCACAAAGCAGGTTGCAGGAGATCGATCGCAATCGGTGAGTGCATTAATCTGTGCCACAATTCCAATGGCAATTATGCAATCAACGACGACACAAAACGATTTAGTGACGAGTTTATGGCTCGTTTGCCTCGCTTATTTTGTGTTTCAGGCTCAATTAAACGATCGCCTTAGTTTGTTTTGGGTTGCGATCGCACTCGGTTTAGCGATTGTCACGAAACCCACCGGAATCATTTTCGGAATTCCGCTCTTTATTCTCTTTGCGGTTCTCATTGTTCGACAGCGTTTACGACAGCAGCAAGCTTTTTCAACCGCACTTTTGACCAGCTTTAAATATTGCTCGATCGTGGGTTTAGGGAGCTTATTGTTTGTGCTGCCGAGTTGGACAAGAAACCTA
>JADEXW010000774.1 GCA_015206935.1 Pseudanabaenaceae cyanobacterium LEGE 13415
CAATTCAAGATTGAATTTCGTTAAGAGCGCGACAAGAGTGCGATCGCGCTCCCACAAAACTGATTAAGCTTTACGTCGAATAAAATGCGCCCAAACTTGCCCATCCGGCCCACACACCCGGTTCGTATAGTCATAGGGATAGAGCAGCTTACGCCCTTCGGTATTCGTATATCCAGTTAAAGCATCGCCCCACGGATCATTCACAATAAAACCGCTAGGCGTATAACCGATCACCGTAACAATGTGACCGTAGGACGTGAACATTCCACACAGCACAACCGGACGACCGTTGATCAATTCTTCTCGCACATCCCGAAATGTCCAGGTTGTACTAAAAGTGCCGTCATAACCGTAAGCATTAATGAGATTGGTCAAAGTATTGTGATTGATCTGAGATCCTTCACCGTCTTTGTTGAAGCACCATTGCAAGAGTTCATCCTCTAATTGACTGCCCCAACGAGCGCGAGTACCGAGATAGTACATACACATCGCGATCGACGTGACATTACAAGTAGACCAAGAGAATCGCGGATTGTCGCGCTGTGAGAAATAGGGCACATTCAACTCAACCGTGTCAGGAATTGGATTGAATGCTCGATTGCCCCGGCTCATCCGCACAAAGTCTGGGAACACAAAGCCTGTATTGCCAAAATTCGGCAGTTCTTCATTCAGTGAAACTTTAATGTGTCCACCTTGAATCATGTAGCTAGACACACCATAGAACTGAGTTGCATTAAATGTAGCTCTCTCATCCGGTTTCAGTTGAGATGAATCCACCGGACGCTTTTTGAAAATGGTGTCTCGCAAGGCTGTCACCATCAGCGCACTTGAATCGTATGGAATTTCTCGACCATTACGCTTGATTTGAGCATATTGCCAGAAAATGAAGCCACGATCGCCAAATCCAGGGATGGGATCTTTCAAAGTTACGCGAAAATGTCCACGAGTGCAGGCATATCCAGTAATCTGAAACACTTGCCCTTCTAGCACGTTCGTTCTCTGATTTGCTGCTAAGGCGGAAGAGTCAGCGGGTGAAGTTTTCAGAAACGTCGTTTGCGTGATTAAAAGCTGTGCGGCTAAAGGAATATCAGGAACATCATCCAGCGAGAATCTGAGGATTTGAGATCCTTTGGAAAGTTGGACGTGATCTTCGTAGAAATAACCGAAAGTCCCGATCGGCGCGATCGCACTTCCCAATTCCAGTTTCAAATGCCCGTCAATAAATCCGTATCGTCTGACCGGGTAAGTTTGTCCTGCTTTGACCAAGATTTTCTGCTGATTGTTCAATCGGGCTGAATCATCGGTTGAAACTTTGAAAAAGGTATCCTGCAATACCTTCACGCTTAACTCTTGTCCGACTGTTAACGGATCGCGACTAACTGTGATGTAGAACACTCGATTTTCGATCAGTTTATTGCTGGCATCAAATCCTCGCAATCTGAGCCAACGCGCTCCAGGGGTGCTGAATCCTCGCGGCATCGAGACTTGCCACGTTCCATTATTCAGTGTCACTCCCAGATTGACTTTATCTTCTGCCATGACAGTGATGCGTCTGATGCGACGAGCATCGTAACTGCCCTTCAGCACAACTGGCTTATTCACTAGGACTTCTAAAGGGCCGGCATAGGTTGGAGGTGCATTTCCACCTCCAGAAGTGAGTTCACTGATTTCGATCGTGGTATCAGTCATGCGTGTTTCCTCATAGATCTCGTGGGCAGAACTGTTGACGCACGCGGATGCGCCCCTGTGTCACAAATTGCCTCCAATATACTCTTGCTCTCTCGGCTAGAAAAAAAGAATCTCTCGATCGCGCTTTCCGATCAAGAGATTCCAAACCTTATCTCAAATTGATTTGTGAGTGTTATGGATGCGGCAAGCCCCCTAACCCCCAAGATTGGGGGAACAAGAATCAAAGTCCCCCAGAATTGGGGGATTTAGGGGGCGAAAGATCTGTCGCATTAACAGATTAATTTGGTATTAGAACTATTGCAGTTTCCACAGTAACGGCGGCTCGATCGATTGAAGCCGATATTTTGCTGCCAATTCTTTTTGCAACGATTCTGAAGGACGATACAAGAACACATCGCTAAACCCTTGAGGAATACTGGGCGCAGTAGATTTCGATAACACTTGCACCTTAACCTCTGGCTCTAATGAGTGACTAAACGAAAGCAGTTTCACGAAATAATCATCCGTAATGACGATCGGGTTTGTCGATCGATTCACAATCTCAGCCAGTTGACGCTCTATATTCGCATCAGCTTTATGCCACCAAAACTCAGAAGCGGTCATCCAACCGCAAGACAATAGCTCGATCGATAAAATTACTCCCGTGACAGCACTCCAAATTTTCCGCGATCGTGCTGAATCATTCGTAATTTGCGTAGTCAATACAT
>JADEXW010000775.1 GCA_015206935.1 Pseudanabaenaceae cyanobacterium LEGE 13415
GTCTAAAACGCGCTCTAAAACGTCCGCTAGGGATGAACCCGTTGCGGTGGGCATGGTCTTCTGAATGCTCTTGGTGGGGGTGTTCACGTTTCTGTCTCCAGTGGCTCAACCGCAAAAAATCGTCGATCGCGATGAACAGTCAACCCTTGAATCGTCAAGGCTCTCAGCACTTCTAAGAGTTCTGTCCGAGAAATTCCAAATTCGCTTTCAATATCTGAAATTCCCGCTCCATTCGATCGCACTAAGTAGCGATAAATTTGCTGTTCTTGGGTCAGATTTTCAACGATTTGCTCGATCAAAGTTTCTGGCAAGTCTTCTACAGCGATCGAGCTTTCTGGCAAATCTCCCAATAGTTCTTCGACTTGCTCCGCGATCGGTAATTCAACCGCTCCGATCAGGTCACTGAGCATTTCCCAAAGTAGCTTCGTTGCATCTTCTAAGGGAATTCCAACTCGTGACAGCAACACATCCGAACAAATATCACGAAAATCAGAATCTTCAGGCATTACAGCAATTTTGTGTTCCTGACAGACTTTTGCGATGACTAATGCCGATCTCAATCCTGATGCTTTGTCTGATCCGGTTTTCTGACGGAATGATCGGACAAGTCGAACAATAAAGCCAGCACTGGGTCGATCGATCTCGGTTTTCTGAATGACAATCTCTTGCTGCGTCAGTTCATCCGGTTCTGGCATGTTGATTGTCACCAAGCGATCCATCAAAGCATCCTGCGTCGAATGTACACCGCAGTACTCTTCCGGATTCGAGGTGAGAATCGCCCGAAACTGAGGATTTACTCGAATGTATTCAGTTTGATTGCTCGTCGGCGGGAGAACTAACAATTTCTCTTCCAAAGCCGAGAGCAGAACATTGTTCACTTCAGGACGCGATCGATTAAATTCGTCATAGACCAGCGTGAAGCCTTCTCGACAAGCCAAGGTCAATCTCGAATCAACCCAGGTATGCTTCATTTCGTCTTCGACTTTGACCACGCTGTGAATGAAGTTATCTACAACCTTCTTTCGTGTGTAGCCCGATTGTGCGCCGATGAGGTCTGAACTTTTAGAATCATCATCCCCATACATCAGCATGATCGGACGGGTGAGCAAATCAGCTAAATGGAGTGCTAGAGTTGTTTTACCGACTCCAGCACAACCCCGTAAATGCACCGAAAAACCGGATTGCAAGTACCGTAAAGCACGCATCGCAATCCGTTCGATCGATGGAGTACTGACAAAGCGGCGGGGGCTAGCTCTTAATACAGTCGTCACGGGGCAACTCCTTACTTAGTGGAAATCAGATAAAGACGATCGCGCTGAGTGATTTTGCCTTGTTGAATCAGCGATCGTAGTCCTTCAACAGCTTGAATCCGAGACATGCTCAATGCAGATTCGATCTCGGTGAGACGAGCGCTTTGCATGACTTCAATGTATTCGTAAATCTTGTCTTCGTCGGTTTTTTCTGCCGGGGCTAGCTTCACCGGAGTCACAATTTTGAAACCGGAAGGCTTTCTAATTTCAGGTTTTTTAGTTTCAAGCTTTTCGATTTCAGGCTGTGAAGCGCTTGGTGCTGGAATGCTAGATGTTGTCGCTGGTTCTCCCCAGACGGTGTGCGAGATGTCTGAACGGAACTGTTTGAGCTGCGATCGAAATTCTGCAAATCCAGCAAACAAAGTATTAAGTTCAACTTTGCGATCGCGTTTGTCTTGGAGTGCTTTTTCTTGTCGTTCTAAAGTTACATCCGTTAGAAACTCTGCAACATCCGAACGTAGTTTTTCAACAAATATCGATAGATTGCGTGTTGTGCGAATGCGTTGTTTGAGGCGGGATTGTTCAGCTTCTTCTAACAGCAATCGTGTTTCTAACTGTAGAACTTGAAGATCCGCTTGAATGTCTTCTCTCAGTGAATCAACGGTTGCAGTTAATGTTGCTCGGAACAATTGCAAATCGTGTTTCAGCTGTTGGGACATTAGTTCACGATCAGCATGAGCGATCGCTAAAAATTCTTGAGTTTGTTGATGAAGCGTTTCACAATAGTTTTGAAGTTGCTCACGGCGGACACGAGTATCGTAAGCAAGCGATTCGCGAAACAGGCTCAGATCGCTCCGGACTTGAGAAGCCTTGGATTGACGTTGTTTCTGAGTATCTTGGAGGAGGAGTGTCACAGCTTGGCGACGCTGTTCGACCTGTTGCAGTCTAAGTTGCCGTTGCTGTTGCCAGGAGTCTTTGAAAGCCATAGCTTGTTGAAGTTAAATCGCGCGATTTATAAGGTCAAAAACTGGGGAATCGATCACTCTCCCCAGGGGGTTATACCAAATTGATTTTTGAGTGCTACAGATTCGGAAAGCCCCCTAACCCCCAAGTTTGGGGGAACAAGAATCAAAGTCCCCCAGCA
>JADEXW010000008.1 GCA_015206935.1 Pseudanabaenaceae cyanobacterium LEGE 13415
AGAAGAACTCTGGGGATTGCTGATCGTGCATCAGTGTGAATTTTCGCGTCAGTGGCACGATCGAGAAAAAGTATTGCTTCAAAGAATTGCCGAACATTTAGCGATCGCAATTTATCAAGCAAAACTCTACAGCGAACTTCAACAGCAAAAAAACACTTTAGAGCAGCGGATTATCGATCGAACTCAAGAACTCCGAGATACATTAATCGCGGCTGAAGCTGCCAGTCGGACAAAATCGGAATTTTTAGCCACGATGAGCCATGAACTACGATCGCCGTTAACCACGATTATCGGAATGGCTTCGACTTTATTGCGATCGCATGATGTAAATTACAAAATCGCGCCACAGAAACAGCAAGAATACCTCCACACGATTCAAGAGCGAGGAGAACACCTGCTGGCATTGATTAACGACATTTTGGATTTGTCAGAAGTCGAAGCAGGAAGAATGGTACTGCAAATTCAAAAATTTTCCCTCGCAGAACTGGCAGAGCAAACGATTCAAATGCTTCAGGACAAAGCAGATCTCAAGCAAGTCGATCTCATTTTGGAACTGTTACCCGATCGCACTCATAATTTCACTTTCCAAGCTGATCCTCAACGAGTTCAGCAAATTTGTCTTAATCTTTTAAGTAACGCTGTCAAGTTCACACCTACTCAGGGGCGAGTGACAATGCGAGTTCGAGTCAGCGGCGATACAGCAATTCTTCAAATCGAAGATACGGGAATTGGCATCCCCAATCATCAAAAATCATTTTTGTTTCAAATGTTCCGACAATTAGATGCCTCATACGATCGAAAATACGAAGGAACCGGATTAGGGTTGGCACTGACGAAACAATTAGTAGAACTGCATGGCGGCTCGATCGAGGTTGATTCTACGGTCGGAGTCGGTTCAAAATTCACGGTGTTCCTACCGATGCAAACCATTTCTGCGATCGAACATGCTCGACGGGAATAGATTTTGGCATTTGAGGCTAGAATTTGGAGATGTCAACCCCCTTTCAAGTTACATTTTCGATGCAATCCACTGCTGCGATCGCAGAATTAGAGTCACTAGAGCAAGTCAGCGCAGCAGTTCGATCACTTCAGATTGATCACGATCGTCCGGTTCTTGTCGTAATTGGCGGCGCGAGTAAATTAAGCCCAGCCGACTACGAACTGGTGAAGCAAGTGTTTGAATGGGTACTAGCCCCGATCGCACAACGTTGGCAAGCCGCTGTCGTGGATGGGGGAACGGATGCAGGTGTGATGCGTTTGATGGGACATGCAAGAGAACAAATCGCAGGCACATTTCCGCTCGTTGGCGTGACTCCGATCGAGCTTGCAGTTTTACCAGGGGAAGAGGCACTTTCTGAATCAGCCGCACCCTTAGAACCGCATCATTCTCATTTTTTGTTAGTTCCTGGTTCTGATTGGGGAGATGAATCGCATTGGTTGGCAACCGTCGCCACTGAAATTGCCAAAAGTTCGCCTTCGGTCACTGTGCTGGTGAATGGCGGAGATATCACCTGGAAAGATGCCTTGAAGAATGTCGAGCAATTACGTCCGTTACTGGTGATTGATGGCACTGGAAGAACGGCGAATTTATTAGCAGCGGGATTACGAGGAGAACCGACCGACGATCGAGCGATTCCGCTGATTGAATCGGGGTTGGTGCAATCGATCGAGTTAACAGATTTAGAGCGGTTGAGAAGTGCGATCGAAACAATTTTTCAGCAAGGTCATTAATCTAAGGTCATTAATTTGACGTGGATTCGACCGAGTGTTGCGCTGCGTTTAGAGCGGATAAAGCCCCCCGACCCCCAAACTTGGGGGAGCAAGAGTCTTGAGCAAGCAGAATTGAGGGTTTGGGGGCGATTCCCGAAGAAGCTATCACACAGACAATTCATCAATTTACGCCGTAGTGAATAGAATTCGCGCAAAAAATCTACTGACTCAACCAAGCGATCGCTTGTCGAATCCAAGCCTCCGCATCTCCAGATTTGGACAATCCCGTATTCTGTCCAACCGCTTGGAGTGCCTGAGTAATCTCCTGATCCGTATAGCCCAACGCTAACAACGTCATCTCTACATCTTCGAGAATGTTCGCGGCGGGACCTGCACCCGGAGTCACCACGATACCCGACTGTTGCCGCCATTCCGATAATTTGGTCTTTAGTTCCAATGCAATTCGTTCTGCCGTCTTCGCACCGACCCCCGGAGTTCGAGACAGCAAGCGAGTGTTACCCGACACGATCGCTTGCACCAAATCTTGCAACCCTAACGTATCGAGCAACGCCACACCCAACTGAGGCCCAATGCCACTAACGCTAATCAACTGTCGAAACAAATCGCGTTCTGCGGCTGAACCAAATCCGAACAAAATCATTTGATCTTCACGCACATTCAAATGAGTGAAGATCTGAGCTGCTTCACCTTCAGAAGGAAGCGACTGTAGTAAGCGTGGCACGACCTGCAAATCATAGCCAATCTGGTTCACCTCAAGCGTTAAGGTGACGCGATTGTTTGTTTTTTGAATCGATGCGATCGTGCCTTTGAGATAACCAATCATGACTTTATTCTAGCGAAAGCCGAAGTATTGTAGCCCTTCTAGAAGCCCTGCCGCACAGTGAGCTTTTGCTAAATAATGATTCGGAGTCGGATGATCTCGGTGCCAAGACAACAATTCAGGCTGTGCATTTCCGACAATAATCCCAAGCTCTGAACCTGCCGCAAATAGAGCAATATCATTGCCAGAATCGCCACAGACGATCGTTTGCTCTGGTGCAAATCCTAAAGTCTGTCGCACGAAAGTCAACGCTGATCCCTTATTCGCATGACGCGGCAAGATGTCCAAATCTCGTCCGCTACTGTAAATCAATTGAATCTCTAAATTTTGTTGTTTGAGCAATGTTTCTAACTGCGGAAGCACCCAAATCGCCGCCTCTTCAGTCAAAAAGAAACTCACCTTGAACGCGCTTTGTTCGGAATCTGCTTGAGGAACCAAATCAGAGAAATGTGCGGTTACCGCCATGACTCGATCGACATCCCATCCTGCGGTCAATTTCTGCTGCCACTCCACATTTGGTAATTCATCGAGCCGTGAATAAATCGCCGTTCCGACCGAAGCAATCAGCAAATCAGGTTCAAACAAAGGAGCTTCCGTCGCAAGTTCTTGATAGCGAATCAGCGATCGACCGGTTGAATAGACAACCTTGCTACCTGTTTCTCTAGCTTGTAATAGCCATTCATTCAATTGCTCATGAGCAAAATCATCACCGACCAACGTATGGTCTAAATCCGTAACAAAAAGAATCGGCTCCACCATTTCTCCCCCGTGTGTCCTGTCTGAGTTTAGATCTCGATCGAGAAAATATCTTGATCCTCAAGATTGACCTTGATCCCAATCCGAAATCCGAATTTCTTATAGCAAAATTCGATCTGTTTCGATTCGGTCTTTTAGAATCAGTGAACTGGCTGGATTTTTTTTATGGTGATTGATTTTGGGCGGGAAATTTGTGGCATTTTGCCAACCTCGGAAGCGCGAGAATGGCTGGTCACAAACGGAATCGGTGGCTTTGCTTCTGGAACGATCGCAGGTCTTCTGACTCGTCGTTACCACGGTTTGTTAATTGCAGCTTTGAAACCCCCGCTCGATCGCACCTTACTGACAACGAAACTCGATGAGTCGGTTCGCTATGGAGAAGATGTTTACCCGTTAAGCACCAATCGCTGGGCAGATGGCATTGTGGGATCGCATGGATATCGCCAGATTGAAAGATTTTTTCTCGAAGGAACGGTTCCCGTGTGGCGTTATGCTTGCAGCGATGCCATCTTAGAAAAACGCATTTGGATGCAACAGGGCGAGAACACAACTTATGTACATTATCAATTACAACGAGCAACACAACCGCTAACGCTAACCTTCAAAGCTTTCATTAACTATCGCGATTATCACGGTAGTACCTTGGGAAGTGGTTGGCAGATGGAAACAGACACGATCGATCACGGTTTACAAGTGTCTGCTTATCCTGAAGCTACACCTTTTTACTTATTCTGTCGGGGTGCAACTTTAACGCCGATGCACGATTGGCACTATGGATTTGATTTAGCGATCGAACGAGAAAGAGGACTCAGCGATCGAGAAGATCACCTACAGATTGCAACCTTCCAAGCGACGTTATATCCAGGTCAATCGTTGACGTTTGTGACCAGCACCGAAGCAAATCCGAATTTAGATGGAGAAACCGCACTTCGATCGCAGCGCAATCACGAGCAGCGATTATTCGATTGTTGGCGGCTCGATCGTGTGAAACAAGTTGAAACGGCTCCGATTTGGATTCGTCAACTCGTTTTAGCCGCAGATCAATTCATTGTGAATCGTCCACCCAATGGCAAAACGATCATTGCAGGCTATCCCTGGTTCAGTGATTGGGGACGCGATACGATGATTAGCTTATCGGGATTAACACTGGCAACAGGACGAGTGGAAATTGCTCGATCAATTCTCTATACGTTCGCTCAATATCTCGATCAAGGAATGCTTCCCAATCGTTTTGCTGATGCAGAAGCTGTTCCTGAATACAATACCGTTGATGCTACCTTGTGGTATTTCATCGCTATTCTTGATTATTACAATGCTACTGATGATCATGATGTTCTAGATGATTTATTTCCGATGTTGTCAGAAATCATCGATTGGCATTGTCGCGGAACTCGTTACAACATTCATTTAGATTCTGCTGATGGATTGTTATATGCAGGAGAACCTGGCACTCAACTAACTTGGATGGATGCGAAAGTGGGAGATTGGGTCGTGACTCCTCGAATTGGAAAACCGATCGAGGTAAACGCCCTCTGGTATAACGCACTCCGCATTATTGCAAAAATTGCCCGTCGCATCGGTAAACCTTACCGTGAATATGATGCGATGGCAGAACGAGTACTTGCCCGATTTGAGCGCTTCTGGAACCCGGACACAGGCTATTGTTACGATGTTCTCGATACACCAGAAGGAAACGATGCCTCATTGCGTCCGAATCAGATTTTCGCGGTTTCACTTCCCGAAAGTCCGCTCACGCAAAATCAGCAAAAAGGGGTCGTGGATGCGTGTTCTCGATCGCTGTTGACTTCTTACGGATTACGATCGCTTGATCCACGCCATTCCAACTATCGAGGACGCTACGAAGGCGATCCCCTTCAACGCGATGGAGCATATCACCAGGGAACCGTTTGGGGTTGGCTGATTGGTGCATATGCGATCGCACATCATCGCGTCTACGGTGATCCGACTAAAGCGAGAGAATTTCTCGAACCAATGGCAAATCATCTCCGCTCTCAAGGTTTAGGCAGTCTGGGTGAAATTTTCGATGGAGATGCTCCAATGAAGCCGCATGGCTGTATCGCGCAGGCTTGGACAGTCGCAGAAGTGTTGAGGGCTTGGATGTCGATCAATTAGTTCTGAATTGATCGATGAGAACTTGATGGAATTCTTCGATCGCAGGGACGATTGCTGCTTGTTCCAATAATTCCCCCATCAAATCTTCATCCCATGAAATACTCAACACTTCAGTCACTTCTGCTGGCACTGTTCCAAATCGCGCCATCAGAATCCTTACAATGTATTCACGCGCAAATTCAACTTGCTGTAAACGGACGATGCTGCCAGTGATTTCAAGATTGAATCCGGTGATATAGCTAGCTGCATTCTGCAATCAAAAACGAATTGCTAGCTGTATTCGATCGTTGCCAAATCTATCACTAACCTGTATCCGTCCCCGTAGGAATACGAAGTTAATTGAGTGACTTCATTAGAAATATACACATAAACACGGAGTGTACTTAAGTGTTTCCTCTATAAACTGTCGGTGCTGTCAGCTTTGCCCTGATTTCACCCAAGAGCAGTCTTTAAGCTGTGATTCACTATGAAGGATAAATGTTTTATTTCTCAGGTTCGGACTTCAACGTTCTGGATACGTTGTTTTACAGTTTCGCTGATTCTGGGCGGATTCGGAGGCGTGAGACTGGCAACCGCGACCAATGCTAGCGGAATTGATCTTCAAGATTCAAAGATTGGATTAACGCCTGCTTCTAGCAACTTTGACAAAATCAGGTCTGAGAAGCCAGAGGTAGTCGTTCCAGCAGTCGATTTGACTCGTTTAGAAAAGCGATCGCCAGATTCAACCCTTCGTGATTCGATCGAGTCAAAAACTACATCAACTCCACAATTGATCAATCAGCCCAAGCTATTTCCTCAGAAAGCGCCCTTCAAAAAAGCGCAGCTTCAAAAACAAGACAGCAGAACAACGCAGGAGCAGTCTGCAACTCGTCCCATTTCAAAAGCAGAGTTTTTAACTCAGCAACCTCAAGGTAAAGCTCAACATCTGCTTGCAGAAACCCCGATCGTAGATCTAACGATCGCACAAAGTTCAACCCCCCAAGATACTGAAGCATTACGCAAACAATTAGTCATCGATCCCCTGACTGAGCTTCGGATTCCAGCTTATTCTCCAGGTTCCTCAGTTGGAGTTCCGACTGCATTCGGAGCAAACTTTGGAGATGCTTTCGTCGGATTGTTTATCGCCAATCGCAGACCTAGGATCAATGATCCGGATAGTGCATTAAGTGTCGGATTTGGCTTAGGCGATTCTGAACGTGCAGTTGGATTAGAAGTAAATGCCAACATTGGTAGCTTAAGACGTTTTGGACAAAACGGAGAAATCGGACTGAAACTGCATCGTGCCCTTCCTGGAAAAGCCGCGATCGCACTTGGCTTTGATTCCGGGATTGTCTGGGGTGATGAAAACAGAGACACCGTTTCAACCCTTTATGGGGTTGCTAGCAAAATATTTGATTTGCGTCCTGACAACTTAGAAGACACCTTGCCTTTAACCTTAACGCTGGGAATTGGTGGAGGACGATTTCGATCGTTTGAGAACATTGAAAATCGTCGCGGTGGAGTTGGAGTGTTCGCAAGTGCTGGATTGCGCGTGATTCCTCAAGCTTCAATCATTGGAAGTTGGACAGGACAAGATTTGAATCTGGGCGTGTCTTATGTTCCGATTAGAACGACTCCGCTGTATCTCACCTTTGTTGCTGGCAATGTTCTAAACCGGAATGATAATGCAACGGTATTTTCTTTTGGAATTGGCTACGGGTTCAACTATAGCGGGTATCAGTTCTAAATCTTATGAATCGTATTCTTCTCAATCGTGCAACTCTGTTAGGCGTTATTTTTGCAGTGTCGATCGCGGCTCCAATTTCTGCGAACACACCCACCGGAACTCCTGGATATAACCCAGGTTCTGAAGTGGCTCCCTCAACTCGTCCGATCCGACTTCCTAGAATTCCAGGTTTGCGAATCGATCGTAACGGTAACATCATTGTTCCGCCTCCGATTCAACAACGGTTTAACGAGAATGTAGTTGTGTTAATTCGAGATTTGCGATCGGGAACAGATTTGCAACGTGCGATCGCAGATTTGCTACAATCCCCGCCCGGAATTTACCGCTACATGGAAACGATTGGCGAATTGAGAACCGTCATTTCTCAGCCTGCGGTTCCTCTAATTGAACCAGGGGTTGAAATTGAGCGTCCGGGCTTTGTCAAACTCGATTTGAAGCGCCAAGGAAGCACTCCTGCGAGTATTGCAGAGCGATTTTCGCGCTACAGTGCGAACCTCAATACTCAAGGGGGACAGTTTAGGATTTTCGGCAACGATCGACAAGGAATCCCTCGAAATATTGAAGTTGTTTTAGTTCCGAAGCTCGATCGAACAATGGAAGTTCGATTTATCTCAAACTCGAATGCGCTCAAAGGTGCAGATAGTCAGCAGCTATCTTTTGTTGCACCGAATTCCAGAATTGCAGCAATTTTAGCGGGTGTGTTACCTGCGTTAGATGCTGCGAATGCTTCACTTCTAACTATGCAGACTGCGGCGAAGATTATTTTGTCACTGGGTAATCTCAATCTATCCACAGTTGAAATTCAGCAACTAGCTCAAGGTCTATCAGAAACGCTAATTGCAAGTGAAGGATTGCTATCAGGATGCGGAAAAGATGTTTCGGCTTTGGCTTGTACAGACATTAGTGTGAATTCATTAGCAACTGCGATTCGGACTTACAATGAGGTGGTTTTACGATCGCGCAAAGAAGTCTTAGTTGCATTGTCGAACAATCCAGAATTTCAGACGCTGGGAACATTTTTACGTCAAGCGAGAGCGGCGATCGCTCAAACGATTGCGAATCGATAAATTCCTTCATCGAACTAACTTCATGCGTTTGTCAGAGTATCGAACTCGATTTGTCCAAGTTGCCAATGATTCAAACTATTGGCTCTTGGGCATTGCTTTAGCTTTGATTGCACTGCATTTGCAGTTGTATTATCGATTAACCGGAAACTTCAGCTCTGTTTCATTAGAACTAATCGGTTGGTCAGCCGTATTCTATTCACTTTGGCATCGGCGTAATGATTTAATGCTGCAACGAGAACCTGTTTCTCAGTTTGTTGGCTGGTTTTTGATTGCAATCTTGCTCGTTCGGGGTGTGAATTTGCGGGGCGCACAGACGATTGTTCTAGGCGTGACTCCTTTGTTCATTGGAATTGCGATCGCGCTTCTTTCAGTCGGATGGAAACAGTTCAAGCACTATCAACGCGAACTGTGGCTACTTTTCATCATGGCAATTCCGACTGAGTTCTTAGTACAGGGAATCGATCGTCTGATTCATTCCACGGTGCTAACTGCGAAGTATGCTCATACATTGATGTGGTACTTAGGCTTTTTAGTCGAGCGTAAAGGTACACAGTTAGTCATGCCCTCTGGAGCCGTTGATATCTATCTTGGTTGTTCTGGATTAGAAGCTGCTGTCGTATCGATGAAGGTTGCGCTCTTCTTTCTGCTAGTGTACCCAACTTGCTTAAGAGAAAAGATTTTAGTTCCGTCGATCGCAGTTTTTTCTGCTTTTATTATCAATGGATTCCGAGTCATCTTCTTAGCCTATTTAGTCTCAAAGCAAGATACCGCAGGTTTTGAGTACTGGCATGGCGAACAAGGAGCGCAAATCTTTTCGATGATTTCAATGACGATTCTCAGTACTTATTGTCAAGTTTTGATGGAGCGTGGCAAGCCTGAGTTATCTAATCCAGAACCAACTCCAGAAGAATTAAAACAATCCTCTCGATAGCGCTCTATGTATTTCCCCATTCTAAGGCTAACTTTCTTGGGTACGCTGCTCATTCTAGGTAGAGCGATCGTTGCTCCTGGGTTAGAGAAAGCAACTCCTTATACATTCCCTGAACAGGTTGCGTTAAGTCGATCGCAGTTTATCGATCGAACTGCAATTGTAAGTAAAAGCTTCAATCCAAAGTATTGGTCTAATCTCGAAGGATATCAATACAACTATCAAGGATTTAATGTTAAAGTTCACTATCTCAGGGAAACCGATGGTGATATCAGCACTTATCTAGACAACTATGGTTTGAACAATCAGAAAGTCAAACTGAACACGATCGACAAGCAAGGACAGTCTGGTTTTTATCGATTGTTCGAGCATAATCAAGTTGCTTATCTAACTGCCTGTATTAATCCTCGTGGTGGCAGTACAGTCAATCGAGAACAATTTTTTGCAAATCGGAATGCTCATGATTTGAAGCTCGATCGAGTGGTTCCGATCATTCTTGGTATGGCAGATCCACGAGATGCGCGATGTTTGTGGGTAACGGTTTCAGCCCCGATCGAGAATCAGTCGATCGACACAGCACATCAACAATTAGAAGCCGCTTGGCAAGAGATTTATGCTTGGTGGTTTCCCAAATTTCCAAAGGTTTAATTGAGGAGAATGAATATGCAGTTTGAGTCAGCTTCGGCAGGAAAAGCAATCTCTGGGTTGCGTGTAATCGGCTACGGTATCTTATTGCTATGTTTAATTGATCTTGTCGATATTTTGTATCCTTTTCAAGCATTTAACTCCAATTGGGAGTTCAATACTGTTGGCAATCTTGTAGAGCGTGTTGGCTTTCCGCTGATTGGATTTGGTCTTGTATTCCTAGGTGAAGAATCGAATCGATCGAAGACTGAGCAATTTTTGCTCAAACCCTTGTCCTGGTTGTTAATCGCTTATGCGATCGCATACTGGGTGTTAGTTCCAATTGGTGTGAGTTCTGCTTGGCGAATTCACAATCAAAACAATGCTCAACTCGTTGCCCAACTCTCTCAACAACGCGATCGAGCAAAAGCCGCCCAAGCTCAATTAGACAAACTAACGGATGAGCAAGTGAAAGAATTAGTTTCTCGATCGACGGTTGGCGGATTGCAAAATTTTAATGCAGACGAATTTCGTAAGCGCCAGCTAGAAGGGATTGAAACTACAACACAACAAACCGAAGTTCAAGCAAAAGCAGCTTTGGAACAACAAACCAAAAACCTGTTGAAGAAGGGCATGAAATGGACATTAGGCGCGTTTATTTCGGGCGTTGTGTTTCTCTACCTGTGGCATCTAACAAGCTGGGCAAGAGCGAAGAAAGCTCGCAATCGACCCTTAGCAATGACGAGATAGTTTTGTATGCCCGTGATGAAAGTCCGGGCAGATTTTGTATCATTGCCCGTAAACATGAACTGTTCTATTTTTCAATTTTTCAAGCTCTGGCGTTAAGGGAATCTGCATAAAGAGCGCTCTAAACACGATGCGCTTATTTTATCAAGCTGAATTGATTTCGTTTAGGATAGTGGGTAAACGATGCCGAAGAAAATTAGAGAGTTGAAGGCGGCGCTTCGTAAAGCAGGGTTTGAGCGTATCCGAATTCGAGGAAGTCACGAGCGTTGGATTCATGCAGAATTACCTGAATTGCCGATTACCGTTGCAGGCAAAGACGGAAAAGATGCTAAACCGTATTTAGAGAAGTTAGTGAGTGACGCTTTGCAAAAACTGAAAGACAAGGAGCAAGAGGATGAGCCAACTTAAGTATCGAGTCAATATCGTCTGGTCTGAAGAGGATCAAGCGTATCTTGTCGAGTTGCCAGAGTTTGCGACAGAAATTCAGCGCTATTTTACTGATGGCGAAACTTATGAGGAAGCATTGAGTAATGCTCAGGAAGTTTTGGAGCTATTAATCGAGAGCTATCAGGTAGAGGGTCGATCGCTTCCACAACCCCAAACATTACAAGCGGTATAAAAGAAATAATGTTCTCAGAGCTACGTAGTTTTAATAAAGTTCTTCTGTTTTCTCTGATTGTATGCGTTCTGAGTTCAGCAGTGCTATGTGCCTTGATTCTTGCTGTCGCAGACTATTATTTTCCCCACCGCTTATTGCAGTGGACAATTTTTGGGATAATTTTGGGAGCAACTGTTGGTTTTTGCAAATTCTTCTTAATTGCTCTTATTGCTTTCATACCTGATCTAGTTTGGCGTAAAAGAGTAATTCTAATTCTTACAGCAGTATCAGCCGTAGCAGAGGCATGGCTTTACTACAAGCTAGCAACAGCCTCTTTTTCTTTTGGTTGAAGTTTTTGCTACAAGATCAATTTTTCTCCAAATTCCATCTTAAAAATTTTCTAGACAGTTTCGCTAATCTTGTCGTACACTGTCTAATTGTCGCTAAAATACAGTTGCGCGAATTTCCGGGAGATCTCTCTGGAGATAATTCAGAAAGGTTTTTATGTGTGAAGCGATTCACCACACCTCCGAAAATCGCACTTCTTCAAGCAAGAAGCTGATAAACCTAAATTCAGTCTTTCTTCGCGAGTTAGTTCCAAGCATCGGAAACTGAGTAGTTCACTATTCAAGTCCTATTGGAATTCGCAGTTCAGAGCATGATGCACTCATCAGCCTTAAACGCTTGAAGAACAACAAAAACGCGGAATCCGCTGCCTCTAATCTCCTAGAGGCAAGATTCTTCTGGTTTTCCGACCGTGGAATCCGTTGGAGTGACAGAGACACAAATCGGCGATCGAGATTCTGTCGCTGTATTTGTCATGATGTGTAAACCAAGGAGAAAGAACAGTGGCTGTCGGAATTGTCGGCACGAAGCTGGGCATGACTCAAGTGTTTGACGAGCAGCGGAGAGCAATCCCTGTGACCGTCATTCAGGCTGGACCTTGCCCCGTAACCCAGGTCAAAACAAAAGAAACAGATGGCTATTCGGCGATCCAAATCGGATATGGCGAATGCAGAGAGAAATCTTTGAGCAAGCCGGAACTGGGTCATTTGAAGAAGTCAGACTCACCCCCCTTAAGACACTTGATTGAGTATCGAGTGGACAACGCGGGAGAATACACCCTCGGTCAGCAGTTAGATGCAAGTCTTTTTGAGGCGGGTCAAACCGTTGATGTGATTGGAACCAGCATCGGGCGCGGGTTTGCAGGCTTTCAAAAGCGACATAACTTTGCACGCGGTCCGATGTCACACGGTTCTAAGAACCACCGTGAACCGGGATCGACCGGAGCGGGAACCACTCCCGGACGGGTTTACCCAGGGAAAAAGATGGCGGGTCGTTTAGGTGGAACACAAACCACGGTGAAGAAACTAACGATCATTCGCGTAGACACCGAACGGAACGTGATTTTGATCAAAGGAGCAGTTCCCGGAAAACCTGGTGCGCTTGTACAAATCGTGCCTGCGAAGACGATCGGGGGTAAATAGACATGGCAGACTTTACAGTAAAAACGTGGGACGGGACTGATGCGGGAACCGCCGCGATCGAGCTTAAAACCGCAAGACCCGAAAGCGCCGCTGGGATTCTGCATCGTGCAGTGATTCGCCAGTTAGCAAATGTCCGTCAAGGAAATGCTTCGACGAAAACCCGCGCAGAAGTTCGCGGTGGTGGTCGTAAGCCTTGGAGACAGAAAGGAACGGGACGCGCTCGTGCAGGTTCTAATCGTTCTCCATTGTGGAGAGGGGGCGGTGTGATCTTTGGACCGAAACCCAGAGATTACTCGATCAAGATGAACCGCAAAGAGCGGAGATTGGCGCTCAGAACGGCATTCCAAGGACGCGCAGAAGATTTGATCGTGGTGCAGGAATTTGCAGATAAGCTACCTCGCCCGAAAACAAAAGAACTGGTTCAAGCATTAGAGCGCTGGGGCGTTCAAGCGGGATCGAAAGTTCTCATGATCGTGGCTGAACGAGATGAAAATGTTTATCTCTCGGCTCGGAACGTGGAGCGACTGAGACTCATTTCAGCCAACAACCTCAATGTTTATGATTTGCTCCACGCGGATCATATTGTTGCAACTTCCGCAGCACTCGAAAAAATTCAGGAGGTGTACGGTGAAGATTGATCCCCGCAACTTAGCTGATATCATCCGTCGCCCTCTGATTACAGAAAAAGCGACCCGATTGCTTGAACTGAATCAATACACCTTTGAAGTTCAGCCGAAAGCATCCAAGCCTGACATCGTAGCCGCGATCGAATACTTATTCGATGTCAAGGTGACGGGCATCAGCACGATGAATCTTCCTCGTAAGAAGAAGCGCGTCGGTAAGTATCTGGGCTATAAGCCGCAGTACAAAAAAGCGATCGTAACCCTGGCTGAAGGCGATTCGATCACTCTGTTCCCCGAAGTATAACCACCCAGAGAGAAACCTATGGGAATCCGAAATTTTCGACCCTATACCCCTGGTACACGCCAAAGAAGCGTGCCTGATTTCGCAGAAATCACCAAGTCGGAACCCGAAAAGTCTTTGGTGGTGTACAAACACCGCAACAAAGGACGGAATAATCGGGGCGTTGTCACCTGTCGTCACCGGGGCGGCGGTCACAAGAAACTGTACCGAATCATCGATTTCAAACGCGATAAGCGCAATGTCGTCGCAACGGTTGCCGCGATCGAATACGATCCGAACCGCAACGCTCGGATTGCACTGTTGTTCTACGCCGATGGCGAAAAGCGCTATATCTTGCATCCTGTCGGTTTGCAAGTGGGAACGAAAGTTCAAGCAGGCGATGATGCACCGATCGAAGTGGGTAACGCTTTACCGCTGGAAAAAATTCCTCTGGGTACGATTGTTCATAACGTCGAACTTCAAGCTGGAAAAGGCGGACAAATCGTTCGTGCCGCTGGCGCTGCTGCACAAGTTGCTGCGAAAGAAGGCGACTATGTAACCTTGAAGCTGCCTTCGACTGAAGTTCGGATGGTTCGCAAAGAGTGTTACGCCACGATCGGACAAGTTGGAAACACCGACCACAGAAACCAAACGCTCGGCAAAGCTGGACGCAAGCGCCATTTGGGTCGTCGTCCTGAAGTTCGGGGTAGTGTGATGAACCCGGTTGATCACCCACATGGGGGTGGTGAAGGACGTGCACCAATTGGACGTTCTGGACCTGTTACGCCTTGGGGTAAACCGACCTTGGGTGCGAAGACTCGCAAGAAGAAGAAACTCAGTAACGCCTTGATCGTGCGTCGTCGTCGTAAGACTTCTAAGCGCGGACGTGGCGGACGCGAATCGTAAGGAGACGAACAAACGATGGCACGTTCATTGAAAAAAGGCCCCTTTATTGCTGACCACTTGATGAAAAAAGTGGAAAACGCAAGAGCAAAGGGAGATACCCAAGTCATTAAAACTTGGTCACGCGCATCCACAATTCTGCCGCAAATGATCGGCATGACATTTGGTGTTCATAACGGGAAAGTTCATGTTCCGGTGTATGTGAGCGAACAAATGGTCGGTCATAAGCTGGGAGAATTTGCGCCAACTCGGACATACCGGGGACATGGCGGCGGCGATAAGAAATCGCGGAGGTAGGAACAATGGCGACACAAACACCAGGAGAAGTTAAAGCGGTAGCTCGCTATATTCGGATGTCACCGTTCAAGGTGCGCCGAGTGCTGGATCAAATTCGCGGTCGTTCCTATCGGGAAGCGCTGATCATCCTCGAATTCATGCCGTATCGCGCTTGTGAACCTGTTCTCAAAGTCTTGAGATCGGCTGCCGCAAATGCAGAACACAACGAAGGCTACAGCCGAGGAAATTTGGTCGTGAGTCAAGCCTTTGCTGACCAAGGACCTGTTCTGAAGCGGTTTAGACCGAGAGCGCAAGGGCGGGCATACCAAATCCGCAAACCGACGTGCCACATCACGATCGGCGTTGCACCTAGCGCAGATTCATAAGGGAGAACAACATGGGACAGAAGATTAACCCCAATGGATTTCGGCTTGGTGTGATCAAAGAACATCGATCGCGCTGGTTTGCAGATTCCGATCGTTATCCCGACTTGCTTCAAGAAGATCACAAAATTCGGAATTTCTTCCTCAAGAACCCGAAGAATTTGGATAACCTGAAGAAGCCAGGAATCTCGGAGATCCGCATTGAGCGCAAAGCCGATCAAATTGATTTAGAGATTCGTACCTCCCGTCCGGGCGTTGTCGTCGGTCGCGGTGGTGCTGGAATCGAAGTACTGAGAACCAATCTTCAGCAAGCATTGGGAGCCAGCGATCGACAAATCCGCATCAATGTGGTGGAAGTTGCTCGTGTGGATGCGGATGCTGCATTGATTGGAGAGTACATTGCTGAACAGCTAGAGCGTCGGGTTTCGTTCCGTCGTGTCGTGCGTCAAGCAATCCAACGCGCTCAACGTGCAGGGATTGAAGGGATCAAAATCCAAGTGAGCGGTCGTCTGAATGGGGCTGAAATTGCTCGTCCAGAAGCGGCTCGTGAAGGAAGTGTTCCGCTGCACACTTTGAGAGCAGATATCGACTACGTTTGCACGACTGCCCAAACGATCTATGGAACGTTGGGAATTAAAGTCTGGGTATTTAAGGGAGAAATCCTGCCCGGACAAGAGCGTGAAGCGGAAGTTGTTGCACCGAATCAGCAGCCGCGTCGTCGTCAACAGCGTCGGCAACGGTTTGAAGATCGATCGAATGAAGGGTAAGAGTTTGGGTTTGACGGTAGTTTAGGAATTGTCGTGAATTGCGTCCACCCGCCCCGGAATAGAATTCGGGGCTAATCGAACAAAGTCCGCTAAAGGGGACTGCCGAACCGTACAACGAGGAGCTTTAGTCCAGTTCACTGGACTTCGCCCTGTTAGCCCCGAATTCCACTCCGGGGTGGGATAGCAACGAAGCGACTCTTGCCAAACTACCTGAAGCCTAACTTACAACTCTCCACCCACAGACCTTACAGGTATCGACCAATGTTAAGCCCAAGAAGAACAAAATTCCGTAAGCAGCAGCGCGGTCGGATGAAGGGATTGGCGACACGCGGAAGTCAACTCAACTTCGGTGACTTCGGCTTACAAGCCCTGGAGCCAACCTGGATCACATCGCGCCAAATTGAAGCCAGCCGTCGTGCAATGACGCGCTACATCCGCCGGGGTGGAAAAATCTGGATTCGGATTTTCCCCGACAAGCCCGTAACCGCTCGCGCCGCAGAAACCCGAATGGGATCTGGTAAAGGTGCGCCTGAATATTGGGTAGCTGTCGTCAAACCGGGTCGGATCATGTTCGAGATTGCTGGAGTGCCGGAAGAAACCGCACGCGAAGCAATGCGACTTGCACAGTACAAGCTTCCGATCAAGACCAAATTTATCGCCCGTCAGCAAGTCGTCGAGGAGGAATCATAAATCATGGCACTTCCAAAAATTGCTGATGCTCGATCGCTGGGCGACGAAGACCTATCGGAGCAAATTCTTTCCACCAAGAAAGAACTCTTCCAACTCCGAATGCAACAGGGAACTCGTCAACTCGATAAGCCGCATCAGTTTAAACACCTGAAACATCGCCTCGCGCAGTTGCTAACGGTGGAACGTGAAAGACAGTTGAAAGGTGAGTAACTCCAATGGCAGTTAAAGAGAGAGTTGGCGTAGTCGTCAGCGACAAAATGGACAAAACGGTGGTGGTTGCAGTGGAAAACCGCGCAGCACACCCCAAATACGGAAAAATCGTAGTTCGGACAAAGCGCTACAAAGCACATGACGAAGAAAACAAGTGCAAACAGGGCGATCGCGTCCGAATTCAGGAAACTCGACCCTTGAGCCGCACCAAACGTTGGACTGTGCTTGAGATCGTGAGTACCAAAGCCTAACCCACTGTAGGAGACGGACATGATTCAGCAGGAAAGCTATCTCAATGTTGCAGACAATAGCGGTGCAAGAAAGCTCATGTGCATTCGTGTGCTAGGCGGAAATCGTCGCTATGCCGGAGTCGGTGACATCATTGTTGCTGTTGTGAAGGATGCAGTTCCCAACATGGCAGTAAAAAAATCGGATGTGGTCAAAGCCGTAATCGTTCGCACTCGTAAAACGTTGCGTCGCGATAGTGGGATGAGCATTCGATTTGATGACAATGCCGCCGTGATTATCAACGCAGACGGTAATCCTAGAGGAACCCGTGTGTTTGGTCCGGTTGCGCGTGAACTCCGCGAAAAGAACTTCACCAAGATTGTTTCTCTAGCGCCGGAGGTGCTGTAGATGGCATACAAACAGAAAAAATCTCCCGTTGCACTAAAAATGCACGTAAAAGCGGGTGATACCGTTCAAGTGATTTCTGGAAACGACAAAGGGAAAGTGGGCGAAATTGTTCGCGCATTTCCCAAACTCAGCAAAGTGATTGTTAAAGGGGTAAACCTGAAGACCAAGCACATCAAGCCGAGACAAGAAGGCGAATCCGGTCGGATTGAAACCTATGAGTTTCCGATTCATAGTTCTAATGTGATGCTGTATTCCGAAAAGGAAAAGGTTGCTTCTCGCGTTTGCTACACCTTCACTGAAGATGGACGCAAAGTGAGAAAGCTCGTCAAAACAGGCGAAATCATTGATTAAGCCCATTCAATTCAATTAGCCCTGACCAAGCCCAGGGAGGAACTAAAACCAATGTCCAACAGACTGAAAACCTCGTACCAAGAAAAAGTCGTTCCCAAGTTAACCGAGCAGTTTGGTTACAAGAACATCCACGAAGTTCCCAAAGTCGTCAAGATCACCGTTAACCGGGGTCTAGGCGAAGCGTCACAGAATGCGAAAGCGCTTGAAGCATCTGTCAACGAACTCGCAGTCATCACTGGTCAAAAACCCGTCGTCACTCGCGCTAAAAAAGCGATCGCAGGTTTCAAAATTCGTCAAGGAATGCCAGTTGGGGTGATGGTGACGCTGAGAGCCGATCGGATGTATAACTTCCTGGATCGTTTGATGAATCTCGCACTGCCTCGGATTCGGGACTTTCGCGGCATTAGCCCGAAAAGCTTTGACGGACGCGGTAACTATACCCTCGGTCTGAGAGAGCAACTGATCTTCCCCGAAATCGAATACGACAGCATCGATCAAATTCGGGGGATGGACATCTCGATCATCACGACTGCTAGCACCGATGAAGAAGGACGTGCCCTGCTGAAAGAACTGGGTATGCCGTTCCGAGACAACTAACGCAGTCACCAAAACGAGAGGCAACTATGGCAGCAAACGATACTATTTCAGATATGCTGACGCGCATTCGGAACGCAAGCTTGGCGCGTCACCAAACGACCGAAGTTCCATCCACCCGCATGACTCGCAGTATTGCTAAAGTTCTTGTCGAAGAAGGCTTTATTGCATCTGTGGAAGAAGTCGGCGAAATTCCTAAAAAGAATCTCGTTCTCGGACTCAAATACAAAGGCAAAAATCGCAAGCCAATTATCACTGCCTTGAAACGCATTAGCCGTCCTGGATTGCGCGTGTACAAAAACCAAAAAGACCTGCCGCGTGTCTTAGGTGGAATCGGGATTGCAATCATCTCGACCTCCAGCGGCATCATGACCGATCGCGAAGCTCGCAAGACGGGTGTTGGCGGTGAAGTCCTTTGCTACGTTTGGTAGGAGGAATCAACAATGTCTCGTATTGGAAAACGTCCGATTACAATTCCTGCAAAAGTGACTGTTACCGTTAACGGTCAAGAGGTCGTCGTGAAGGGACCAAAAGGAGAGCTTTCTAGAGTTCTTCCATCGGGTGTCACGGTTGAAACACAAGACAGCACTGTGAATGTGAACCGTGTAAATGATTCGCGCATGGCTCGTGAGCGTCATGGTCTTTGTCGCACCTTAGTTGCCAACATGGTCGAAGGTGTGTCGAATGGCTTCTCCCGCCGCCTCGAAATTCAAGGGGTCGGTTATCGTGCAGCGGTTCAAGGTAAGAATTTGAACCTGAGCATGGGATATAGCCATCCTGTTTTGATTGAACCGCCCGATGGTGTTCAATTCCAAGTAGAAAACAATACGAATGTGATTGTGACCGGAATTGATAAGGAAATCGTCGGTAACACGGCTGCGAAAATTCGCTCAGTGCGTCCCCCGGAACCTTACAAGGGCAAGGGAATTCGCTACCAAGGCGAAGTGGTTCGTCGGAAGGTTGGTAAGACTGGCGGTAAAGGGAAGAAGTAAACTATGAGCAAACTAAGTCGTCGAGAATCTACACGGGTGCGTCATGCTCGAATCCGCCGCCGTGTGTCTGGTACTTCGGAGCGTCCCCGGTTAGCCGTTTTCAAATCGAACAATCACATCTATGTGCAACTGATCGATGATGTGGCACAACATACGATCGCGTCTGCTTCCACGGTTGATCCGGAAGTGAAAGACAAGATCGAATCGGGCGCAAACTGTACGGCTGCATCGGAAGTGGGTAAGTTGATTGCCCAACGCGCCAAAGCAAAAGGCATCGAACAAGTCGTCTTCGATCGCGGTGGTAACTTGTATCATGGTCGCGTCCAGACCTTAGCGGATGCTGCCCGTGAAGCGGGTCTGAACTTCTAGGAGCAAACACAAATGGCTAAGGCAAAAGGAAAAGAAAAGAAATCGCGCGAAAAGGAATCTGATTTCCAGGAGCGCGTCGTCCAGATCCGCCGGGTAACGAAGGTTGTGAAGGGCGGTAAAAAGCTCAGTTTTAGAGCGATCGTGGTGGTCGGTAACGAGAAAGGTCAAGTCGGCGTGGGTGTCGGCAAAGCCAGCGACGTGATCGGAGCCGTGAAGAAAGGAGTCGCAGATGGTAAAAAACATCTGATTGATGTTCCGCTCACCAAGGCAAACTCGATTCCTCACCCTGCAACTGCATCCGGTGGCGGCGCGAAAGTGCTGATGCGTCCGGCTGCTCCGGGGACTGGGGTAATTGCTGGGGGAGCGGTTCGGACGGTTCTCGAACTCGCTGGCGTGAAGAACATTCTGGCGAAACAGCTTGGTTCGGATAACCCGCTGAACAATGCTAGAGCAGCAGTGACCGCGCTGGCTGGACTTCGCACTTTATCGGATGTGGCTCAAGAGCGCGGCATTCCGGTTGAACAACTCTACGGCGTTTAGGAGGCACAAATGAGACTAGAAGATGCTGTGCCCCAACCAGGTTCTACCAAGCGCAAGCGTCGCATCGGTCGCGGAATTTCTGCGGGTCAAGGTGCAAGCGGTGGGTTTGGAATGCGGGGTCAAAAATCTCGATCGGGTCGTCCGACTCGTCCGGGATTTGAAGGGGGTCAAACGCCTTTATATCGTCGCTTGCCGAAGTTGAAATATTTTACGGTGATCAATCGTAAGTTCTATACGGCGGTGAATGTGGGCGATTTGGCTGAGTTGGCTGCAAATTCTGAGGTGTCGTTATCTTCGCTGATGGATGCGGGGATTGTGACGCAGGATGATGGTCCGCTGAAGATTTTGGGAGATGGTGAGTTGTCGGTAGCGTTGACTGTGAAAGCAGCGGCGTTTACTGAGGGCGCGAAGTCGAAGATCGAAGCAGCTGGCGGAACTTGCGAAGTTGTTTAAGTTCTGAAGTTACTTGAGGAAGACCTGCACTGATTAGTGTGGGTCTTTTTTGTTGAACGATCGAATAGAATAGCGATAAAGCATCGAAGAGGTTGCAATGAGCGTAGTCCTTAACAAACCATCCTCGCTTCTACATGAAATCCAAATTGAGAAAGTTGGTGAATGGAATTTGTTCAAGTTTAGTGAGTCGCTACAGCTTCGGATGGAAGAATTGTTAGAGAAGAAGAAAGCGGATCAACTTGCACTTGAGGAAATTGGGGAATTGGAAGCGATCGGGGAACTCGATCGCATTTTCACCCACGTTAATGCAATGATGGCAGCCCAGAATGTCAATCAATAATGACACTCGGCAAGCTGTTCGAGAAAGAGCAAATTATTTGTGTGAGTATTGTCATTCACCAGAGCGCTTAAGTGCAAATCGTTTCACAGTTGATCATGTGATTCCAAGATCTTTGGGCGGTTCAGATGATCTCAGCAATTTAGCTTTAGCGTGTCGGCGTTGTAATGAGCGGCGATATAACTTTGTAGCTGGCATTGATCCTGAAACTCAAGAAATT
The DNA here is from genome assembly GCA_015206935.1 of Pseudanabaenaceae cyanobacterium LEGE 13415. Taxonomy (GTDB): domain Bacteria; phylum Cyanobacteriota; class Cyanobacteriia; order Leptolyngbyales; family Leptolyngbyaceae; genus Leptolyngbya. The sequence continues at coordinate 21,242 of JADEXW010000008.1, forward strand.
GTGCCGATTTTCAATCCTCGTCGTCAGCAATGGCAAGAACATTTCGTGTGGATTGAAGATGGCGCTGTGATTCAGGGAGTAACGCCGATGGGTCGAGCAACTTGCGATCGTTTAGATTTGAATGATATGCGATATCCAGAGGATGACTCAATTCGAGCAACGAGACGATTTTGGATTGAAATTGGTCTGCATCCTCCAACAGGAGATCCGATTCAATAGAATTGAGCTTGCCACTGTTGCGCCCCCGTGTTCTCTATTAGAAATGACACTAAGCTTATGAGCAAACTGTAGGGTTTTTTGATTAAGTATGTGGCAGTATCCAATGGTTGTGCAGCAAAACTCTTGTTTATTAAAACTCTAAATTCGGGAACTTTCTTAGCAAGAAGTAAACGACTTTCGGAGAAAATTATGCAGTTTCCTCGCCGCCTATTTTTAGGCTGCCTCCCAAGTGTTTTTGGTGTTGCCGCAGGAATTACTGTTGCTGCCACGCCTGCCAACAGTCAATGCCTCAACTACATGATTACAAGTTCAGGTGAGGAAAAATGTCTCGACTCTAATGGAGCTTCAAGCAATTCGATTCTGTCGCCTTCGCCCTCACTCACTACACCTACTGCACCTCAGGGCTTTACGTTCATTGGGGAGAACCGAGCGGAGGATCAGTACTTTGGTAGAATTACGCGCCGTTCTTCCAATGGTAGACAGGTTAGGGTACAAGTTTTGATGGAAAGGAAACATCGCATTTCAGGAAAGTCAAACCGTCAACGGACTTACTATACCGCTGATTGTAAGCGCTTTGAACTTGTTCTAGATGGTCAACGAGTCCCAGTTGGAGATGGAACAATTGGCGAAGCCATCTTCAATCTAGCTTGCCAGCCTCAGCAGTAAAGGCATTGCAAGATTCAAACAATACAGCATCGATTACCTTGCCAAGTCTTGATTTCTAAACAATTAAAGTTAGATTTTTCAAAGTAAGTCTCTCTAAAGTTACTAAATGAAGCGTAGGATTTCAAAGGATTGGGGAGATGAGTGAGATTGAAGGGAGTGCGATCGACACAAGCATTCGCGATCGCTCAAGTTCTCGATCGCCCTACGATTACAATGATGCGATCGAGATTATGATCGAATCACACTCGTTTAGGAGTTCGTGAAATGCTGGAC
>JADEXW010000168.1 GCA_015206935.1 Pseudanabaenaceae cyanobacterium LEGE 13415
CCGTTATTCCGGAATAGCTTGCCTGTGTTCCAGAAAGTTTTCCCGTGGTTTCAAAAGAACATTACGGGCGGCTATGTGTCTCAAGAACTTGCAGGAGAGCGAGTGGCGCAAGTCGTTGCTGATCCTCAATTTAAGCAATCGGGTGTGCATTGGAGCTGGGGCAACCGTCAGAAAGAAGGACGCGAATCCTTTGTTCAAGAGCTTTCCGAAAAGGCAAGTGATGATACGAAAGGACAACGGATGTGGGAGTTGAGCGAAAAACTGGTTGGACTCGCCTAAGTTTATCCATTCGCAAATCGTAATAAATAAACAAAACTTACGAATTGCGAATTATAAATTACGAATGACCTTCATAACTGAGGATTCGTTCGATGGAAGAGTCTTGTGTGATTCCCGTGATTAAATCGCCCACGGAGTATCAAGCTTACCGCATCAGTCCGCAGGATACGAATCGATTGGCGATCGTCTTTGATCCGACGATCGCGAATTTTTCTCTTACTCTGTGTGTTGAAATCTTCGACATTGGAGGAAAAACGCCCCCTAATCGTCATCAACTCGCGATCGAGATGTTCTTTGTTCTCAAAGGCGAAGGGATTGCCATTTGTGACGGGAAAGAAGTTGCGATTCAAGCAGGCGATAGTTTACTCGTTCCGCCAACCGGAATTCATGAAGTTCGCAACACAGGGTCAGAGCGGCTTTACGCACTTTGTATCATGATTCCAAACGAGGATTTTGCCGAACTGATTCGCAGTGGAACTCCAGTTGAATTGGATGAGGAAGACTTAGCGGTATTACGTCGATCGTCGGTTAGACAATTATCCTATGGTTAAAGTTATACCGAAGCAAACGGTGTCGATGTATACCCGCGATCGCATTCGGTTAGATGCGGATGTGTACTATCCCGGTGCTGAAGGAACGTTTCCGGTATTGTTAATGCGCCAACCGTATGGACGCTCGATCGCATCAACGGTCGTGTATGCTCATCCGATTTGGTACGCATCACACGGATATATTGTGGTGATTCAAGATGTGCGAGGTCGAGGCACTTCTGAGGGCGAATTTAAGCTATTCGAGAACGAAATTTCAGATGGGGTTGAGACGGTTCATTGGGCGGCAAATTTGCCTCGTAGCAATGGCAAAGTTGGAATGTATGGCTTCTCGTATCAGGGAATGACGCAACTATATGCGGCGCTCGATCGTCCTGAACCGTTGAAAGCAATCTGTCCTGCAATGTTAGCTCCCGATTTATACAAAGATTGGGCTTATGAAAATGGTGCGTTTTGTTTGTTCGCGAACTTAGGATGGGCGATTCAACTTGCAGCAGAAACCGCAAGACTAAAAGGCGATGAGACTGCATTTTTGGAGCTATCTAGAGCCGCGAAAAATGTGCCACTCAGCGATCGTATTCCTGCACGTCCTGAGATTTTGCAAAAGTATGCTCATTATGATGCTTACTACCAAGATTGGCTCGACTGTTCGGATGCGTATTGGCAGAAACTATCGATCGATGTCAGCTCGATCGACATTCCAATGCTCTATATCGGCGGCTGGTTTGATACTTACATGCGCGGAACATTGCGATCGTATTTCTCCAGCCAGCAAGCTCATTTGATCGTGGGAGCTTGGGCGCATCTCCCTTGGGGGCGAAAAGTTGGAGCAGTTGATTATGGAGCCGATGCAGCGAGTTTTTGCGATCGCGCTCAAGTTCGTTGGTTTGACCATTGGCTAAAGGATCAAGAATTAATCCTTCCGCCTGTGCAATTATTTGAAATGGGCAGCAATCAATGGCGATTTTATTCTGAGTTCCCCAAAGCTGATCAAACCATCTTGCACCTGAACAGTACTGGACTGGCATCAATGGACGAGCAAGACGGAGGTTTAAGGTCACACCGATTTGAAAATGCGTTTGAAAATCATCAGATCGATGTGATTGTTCATGATCCTTGGCGACCTGTTCCAGCCTTGGGCGGTCATCTGGCTTATCCTTGTGGATCATTTGAGCGATCGCACATTGATGCTAGAAGTGACGTTTTAACTTATACAACTGCGCCTTTAGAAGCAGATTTGCATTTAGTCGGTGAAATGATTGTTGAACTTTGTGCAAGTTCAGATTCACCCAGCTTTGATCTCTGTGCAGTACTCTCAGAAGTCAAGCCGAGCGGTAGCGTCATGAATTTTTCGCAAGGCTATTTGAGTAGCAATAATTCAGAACTTCAAGCTTATCGAATTCCATTACAGCCAATTTGTATTTGCATTCCAAAAGGGAGTGCTATTCGATTGAGTGTAAGTGGCGCTTGTTTTCCAGCTTATCCAGTAAATGCGGGAACTGGAGCAAAACCGGGAGAAGCAAGCGCGATCGACTTTCAGCTCATCACAATCATGATTCATACGGAGGGCTCAAAAGTACTGTTAAACATGAATTCGATAGAGAATTTTGCTTCGTTGTAGGCGGCTAATGCCCCCTAAATCCCTCATTCTGGGGGACTTTGAAACTGGAAAGCGCTCTGGAATTAGAGAAATTGTTCTTGCTCAAAGTCCCCCAGAATGAGGGATTTAGGGGGCGATCCCCAGAGAAGCCGCCAACGAACTATTCACTTAAGAACCGACTAAAGCCTTCATCACTAATCGAGGACTGAGTAAAACGCTCGGAGACTTTAACATATGCGCCATTTGCAGAAACTCTAGATGAACATTGACATCTTTTTGAGCGCAAATAATGAGTCGATCGGCATACGCTTGGAACAATTTGCCGATTCGATTTGGAGCGATCGCGCCTTTTGTCGTGGGAAACTTAGAATCAAATCCAGTCGCCAATGACCAAGGAAACGCATTGTTTCGAGCCAGTTGCTTTTGAAAATCCTGACTCGTTTTAGACTGTTCAAGCCAACGACGCAGCACTAATGCAGATAACGCACTCACTGTCATTCCTTGACCATAGATCGGACACAAAGCACAGACCGAATCTCCGATCGCAATTAATCCTTTCGGCATTTGTACCGCTTCATAGTGATACAGCCGATTCACCGTTGCTCGATGGCATTGAACTTCAGACAACGGCTCAGACTCTACGATCGCTTGATAAAAAGCAGGATCATCTAAACTCTGAGCAAACCGTAAAAAGCCTTCGTGATCATTCGGCGGATAGTCCTGTCCATAGCCTCCCAAAGTTGCAATCCATTGATCCGCTTCCACCTGCGCTAAATATCCTAAACGCGGTTGATCCGGTGGCTCCTGACTAACCAATAAAATCTTGCCATCGGGCTGATTTTTGAGCGGGATTCGATACCGACGAGTTGCATATCCCAGTCCTGGATCGACCACCGTTGAACGTGGCGGAGTCAATCCGAAAGCCTCTAACCATTTTGGTAATTGACTACTGCGACCACTGGCATCGACCACAAGTTGAGCGCTGAGAGAGCCTTCCTGAAATCGAATGCCTTGAATAAAGGAGCGATCGCCCAACAGTCCAATCACTTTCCGCTGTTGTAAAAATTCCACATTTGCCAGCTTGCTCACCCATTGTCGAATCACACTTTCGAGCAAAGGACGAGTACAAGTGAAAGATTTTAAGTCTGTGGGTGCTTCCGTTCTCGGTGTCCACTTCCCAGCTTGAAAGAACAGAAAATCTCTTGCCCAGTCAAACGGAATCGCTCCTGCCGCTGTCAAAGTTTCTCCAATTCCAGGAAAGAGTTCTTCTAAGATTCGATAGCCCTTGGCATATAACACATGCGGTTGAACGGATTGTGGCACACCTCGACGCGGATCAGCCGTTAGCGGAAGCTGATCGCGATCGACGATCGTGACTCGTTCAAATTGCTCAGACAAAACACGCGCTGCAAGCAGTCCAGCAATACTTCCACCAATAACGATCGCGTGTTGATTCCGTTGAGTTGGCATAAAGAATCTAAACTATTACCTCTTAGAGAATAATCAACAGCATTTTGAATTGCAACATAACAAAGCACACAAAATTATGCTGTTCTTAGTAGAATTTCTTTCGCAGCATTCGGAAGATCAATTTCTAGAAAATAGCTGGCAGGATACAAATAATCCTCGCCACTCTCATCGACTATCCGAATGTCACCGTCTTTTGCAGCGCTATCATCTGGAATCATTCGATAGAGCTTGTGAAGTTCCAAAGACGCTGGATAGTCGTCGTTTTTAATACAAACTGCGAATCGCGGCGTTTCTTCCTGCATCGTTTTAATCCAGGTAGCGTTTACGTTTCATTTCCTTGCGTCCAATGCCGTGAGTTTCGTACCAGGGTACTTCCGCTAATCGAACATCTTTACCTTCTAGTCTAATCATCGCTGTTCCTTTCAGTTTTCGCCACTTTCCGCGCCCATATTGTTTCCGCAACCGAGCTAAATCCCGAATTCCTTTACCGCTTGCGATCGTTTCGATGTTGTCGATTTCACCAATAATTTCAAAGTTCATTTAGCGATCGCTTGTTGCAAAGTCGATGTGAAATCCGGATACGAAATTGCAGCCGCTTCTGCTCGGTGAATCGTGGTTGTGCCAAACGCATTTAGAGCCGCGATCGCTAAACTCATTGCAATCCGATGATCGGTAAAGCTATCAACTTCAGTTCCCTTTAGTGTTGTACCGCCCGTAATTTCCATGCCGTCTGGAAGTTCTTTAACCGATGCACCCATTTGATTGAGTTGTGTTGCCATTACGGTAATACGATCGCTTTCTTTGACGCGCAATTCTTCTGCACCTTTGACGATCGTAGTTCCTTCGGCAAATATCGCCGCAACTGCCAAAATTGGAATTTCATCAATCAATCGAGGAATCACATCACCAGAGATTTCACAGGCTTTTAATTTGCTGTGACGAACTCGTAAATCTGCAACGGGTTCACCTGCAACTTCACGAGAATTCTCAAGCGTGATATCGGCTCCCATTCGTTCCAGAATTTCTAAGACTCCGGTGCGAGTCGGATTGATGCCCACATTCTCGATCGTTAAATCTGATCCCGGTACGATCGCACCTGCCACTAACCAAAATGCAGCCGAACTAATATCACCTGGAACAATTACCGTTTGTCCGGTTAACTTCGCTTGTCCAGTGACAGTTACACTATTAGTCTCAGCATCAACCGTTAGATCGGCTCCAAATGCTCTCAACATTCGCTCACTATGATCACGAGACAATGCAGGCTCAGTCACCGTCGTTTGTCCCTCGGTCATCAATCCCGCTAAAAGAATGCAGGATTTTACTTGAGCAGATGCGATCGGAGAATAGTAGTGAATCGGCTTTAAGGCTTGTCCCTGAATCGCTAAAGGTGCAAGCGAATTCTGTTTACGTCCCCAAATCTGTGCGCCCATTTCTTGCAAAGGTTTGACCACACGAGACATCGGACGAGAGCGAAGGGAACTATCACCCGTGACTGTGAAAAAGCGATCGGGATGCGAAGCTAAAATTCCGAGCATTAAGCGCAATGTGGTTCCAGAATTGCCAGCATCAAGAACAGTCACAGGCTCAATCAAGTTCCCCAGTCCAATGCCTTTGACTCGAACTTCTTCAGTGTTCAATTCTGAGATTTCTGCTCCCATTGCCCGAAAACAATTGGCAGTACTACGCGGATCTTCTCCCAGTAGCAAGCCTCGAATAACGGTTTCTCCTTGTGCCAAAGCTCCCAGCATCAATGCTCGATGTGAAATCGATTTATCTCCCGGAATGCGAATGCGACCTTGCAGCGAGACACCGCCAGCGGGAGGCTGGATGACTAAATCATGATGAGAATCGGTGACACGAAGCGCAATGGCAGAAGACATAAACCGTAGGATAAATCGACCTCGTTATCGTACCATTGTGCGGATATAGCAACCGGGTTTGAGTTGCGAAATTCGGGAACGCCCCCAAACCCCCAAGCTTGGGGGGCTAAGAGTCTTGTCCCCCCAAGCTTGGGGGTTAGGGGGCAAGATCAACCTTGCATTTCACGACTGATTTAGGATTGCTATACGCTAAAAGAAATCAGGCATCCAAGGCGTTGAACTGGCAAAGATTTGAGTCGCGGTTTGAATGGCTTCCGGTGTTCCGCTTAACCGTCCTGTTTGTGCTAATTGTTCAGCAGTGAAAAGACCTGTATAGAGTGGAGACAGCGATCGAATCTCAAGCGCTAACTCTCCCCGTCCTCCTGAAGTAATAATTCCGCGACCGTTTTCAACAGTCAAAATAAACTTACCTTGATTGTTCGGCAGCATCGAATCTTGAATGTCTAAGTGCAATTCAGCATTAATATTCGGATAGTTCCGTCGTTGGAGCGCTTGTTGTAGGTGAACAATCCGAAGCATCCAACATCTAAGCCACTTTAACTTAGCAGTTTGATCGGGTAAACATAGATTCAAAGCATCAACGGGCGAGCTTTTCCACTCAATTCGATCGATTTGCGATCGATGATTTGATAAGAATGTCCAAAACTGTCTCACCGCAGCAGGTGTCAGCAATACCCAATCTTTGATATTGATATAGTTCTCTTTTTGCTCAAAGATAATGTAGCCCTCATTCTCAAATTGATAGGCATAAATGGGAGTGTCTTTAATGTTCTGCCAGATTACAGAATTACGATCGAGAAATCCTTGGTTAAGATGTGCTTGCTGATTGTAGAGCTTCTCAAACAAATCAGAATCTAGATTCAATGCTTGAACTTTCAGTGTATGTTCCTGACTTTGAATTGTATGTGTATCCACTTCCCAAGTACAAAGCGCTCCAGATTGTTCGTAGCCTAGTTTTCGATACAATGGTTGAGCTGCTGAGAACAGTACAGAAATCGGAGTTTCTTTGGTGTAAAGCTCTTCGAGAACGGATCGCATTAGCGCGATCGCAGTTCCTTTTCCTCGGTATTCTGGTGCAATTCCCACTCCCGCAATCCCAATCATCGGAATGTTTGCGCCGTTGTACCATTGCCCTAGAGACAACATTCCTAAACCGCCTGCAATCTCACCATCACTTTTTAAGATGCGAGTATTTTCAATTCCAAGCCGATTGAGAAAGGTGGGTTCGCCTGTTGCATTGAAACATTGAACTAGAATGTTTCCGAGTTGTTCTAGTTCTTCTGTATACTCAGTCGTGTGGTAAGTAAACATTATTGAATCGCTGCGAGAAGTTGCTGTGCAGTTTTGATTTGTTCTGGACTGAATGCGGCTCTAGAGAGAAAGCTTAGAGAAGCTCGATCGCCGTATCTTGGATCAACATTAATCGCTTGCTGAAAGATTTGTTTTGCTGAGGTTCGATCGCCTTGTCCTTGATATGCGATCGCCAATGCAATCCAAGGATGCGGATTGTTCGGTTCTAGTTCAGCCGCCCGTTTCGCACATTCAACTGACCAATCGTACATCGCTAATCGTTCATACGCTAGGCTCAGATTGAAGTAAGGAATTTCATTGTTTTGATCGAGCATTGTTGCCCAAGTGTGAGCGGCGATCGCATTGATCAAATCACCATTCACTAAGTAAGCAATCCCAAGTGCATTGAAGGTTTCAATATTGTAAGGATTGTAGGGAATTGCACTTTGCAAAATGTCGATCGCTTCTGAACGACGATTGGCGAGATGCAATGTCCAGCCTAATCCAATGCGACCTGCAAGATTCTTCTGATCCAGTTCAACTGCTTTTTGGAAAGCCTCGATCGCTTGAGGGAATTGTTCTTGGGCGCGATACTGAATTCCCTGCTGGCGATAGTCTGCGGCAGATTGAGCCAGTGTTGGCTTTGTCACTCCAACAATCAAAGCAAGCGAGAAAAGAACACTAAAAATACGCATAGTTTAGAGAGCATTAATTTGAGTCGCGATCGCGTCTGGTGATTCTGGTGATTCTACAACAATTAGATAGCCTGTAGGATTCGCTCCGAGCCGACTGAGCAAATTGGGCATATGAGCAAACTGTACTCGTCCAGTGCTGTCATACAATTCGAGCGCAGAAAGACATCCGATCGCAGGATTCCAACCTTCACTTTCTGGATAACGCTGATTGTTCGTAAAGAACTTCGGATCTTCTCCGCTGCCATGAATTCTGAACAAGCTCCGTCCGAACATTCCTGCCCAGTAGCTTGCTTGAATCGGGAAATAGTTTCGCCAACTCGGAGGCAGCAATGCGTTATATCCATCAATCTTTCCAGTCAGTGTCCCTTTTCGTCCAGGAATAAATTCTTTCACTCCAGGTTCAAGCGGTGCAAATAGATTCACTAAAGGATAAAAACCATAGGCTCGAAAGTACTCAGTATCAGGCTGTGGAATGGTTCCTTCAATGCGATAAATTCCTTGCGGAGTATAGCCGCGTGAAAAATTCCAGGACAAATTATGTAGCGATCGAGTCAACAGCGGCATTGTCCAAAGTCGCCCATTATCCCGCACAAATCGCCCCGTTCGATCTCTGAGAAAAGCAGTACAGAGTTTAGAGCGATCGCGATTACAAAACACATAAAGCTGCTGTTGATTCGGTACAATAGTCCAAGCTAATAAATCCCGAATGGGCGGCGTTTTTGCAACAGTTGTCAGGTCTTTAATGGTGGTGTAGAGACTGACATTCTCAAACCATCTGGGAAAGCGTTGAGGAATCGAATCAATCCATTGTTGTTGTTGTGCGACAGTTGCTCCACCTTTTGCCAGTGCAGAGAGCGACATTGCGACCCAACTTGGATTAGAACTTTGTGCGATCGTTTGGATAAATTGCTGTTCTAAGTTTGGCGTTGGATTGCTCAAATAAAGCTGAGTTGCAATCTGTAGCGCCATTTCAACAGTACGAGACTGAGCAGGAGTGAGTCTTTGTGGCGTGAGAGTGAGAATTTGAGCGATCGCATCTCTGATGTAGGGATCTTGAGGTTCGATGACTGCGGTTGCCCAGAGCAATTGTCGCCAATGTCTTTCGTTGGCATCTACAACTGGAAACCGAGTCAGATCGTAAGATTGGGGTGAAATGAGGCGGAGTTGTTCTTGTCGTTGACGAATTCGAGCTTCGGCAGTTGCGAGGGGAATTGGATTGCTTTGTGCTGATGCGATCGAGCCTGTGAGGACTAGCAATAAGCTTGCAAGATGAATGAGAGTACGACGTGCCATAGGAAAGCGAGTAGAACTTTAAGTTTCTGACTTAGAAAACGATGCCTTAGTTGCCTTAGCCTTCTTTTATGATTGTGTGATTTTCGCTTCGTTTGGGGCGGATCGTGCCCCCTAAATCCCTTACAGGTGTAGGTTTGTGTTGAAACTGTGAGCAAGGACTCTTTCAGTTGGATAATTTAGAGACAAGAGAATCTGGAGGGGTCGCCATGCTGCGAAACTCTTCGCTGAAACAATGGAATCGGATTG
>JADEXW010000776.1 GCA_015206935.1 Pseudanabaenaceae cyanobacterium LEGE 13415
TACAGGCTCTTTGGATGCGATCGTAATTTGCTCACGACGAATATCAATTACTTCACCAAGATATACACCGCGCTTTTTCCCAAATCGTGCATGAACTAATTCTTGATTGTTAATTCCTTCAAACCATCCGGTATATAATCCGCGTGAAAATGCCATTTCTAAGTTATACCGTTCGGCATTCACATCTGTAATTGCTCGATCGAGTGCATTTCTGTAAACTCTAGTGACATTCGCTACATATTCAGGAGCTTTTAACCGTCCTTCAATTTTGAGACAACTGACACCCGATCGCACTAATTCGGGCAACACTTCCAAGCCTGCTAAATCTTGAGGACTGAGCAAATAACGTCGATCGCCCAAATCGACCGTTTCCCCATCAGAAATCAATTCATAAGGCATTCGACACGCTTGGGCACATTCTCCACGATTTGCCGATCGACCTCCCAACGCTTCACTCGTTAAACATTGCCCCGAATATGCCACACATAATGCACCATGCACGAACACTTCTAGCGGCAAAGTGATATTACGATCGTTCAATTGTTTCTGAATTTTATTAATCTCTTTAATCGAACATTCCCGCGCCAACACAACTAATTGACAGCCGAGTAATTTCGCAAACTCAACGCCTGCGGCACTCGTCATCGTCATTTGCGTTGAACCATGTATTGGAAAATCTGGAGACAAATGCCGAATCAAGCGACAAATGCCGATATCTTGAACAATCGCCGCATCGACACCAGAAGCAATAATCGATCGCAAATATTGTTCTACTTCTGGTAATTCATTTTGAAATATTAAAGTATTCAACGTAACGTAACCTTTTACGCCGCGCCAGTGTAGAAATTCCATTAACTCCGGTAGATCTGATTCTGTGAAATTCTCTGCTCTCATTCGGGCATTAAACCGATCCAACCCAAAGTAAATCGCATCTGCGCCATTCTCGATCGCGGCTTTGGCGCAGTCCCAATTTCCCGCAGGGGCAAGCAGTTCCGGAGTGTTCATGACAGAATTTACATCAGTGCAGGATGCGATCGTAGCAGGTTCACTACAAAATCGGGGCAAATAATCGCGCAATCCGAGCAATCAATCGAAACCAAAGCGAATGTTTGCGATAGTCACCGGGTTCAACATATTTGCAGTGTTCTAAATCGTCTTGCAGCATCTTTTCAACCGATCGTACAAACAATCGATCGAGAACAAACACCATCACTTCAAAGTTGAGTAGAAACGATCGATTATCAAAATTCACTGTTCCAACTCCAGCGATCGCATCATCCACTAAAATCACTTTCTGGTGCATAAATCCGGGCTGATATCGATAGATTTTCACACCCGCCGTTTGCATTTCGTTGTAATACGAAAATGCACAGAAATAGACCATGTAATGATCAGGACGATTCGGAAGCAGAATTCGCACATCTACACCCCGAATTGCAGCCAGTTTTAGCGCCGTTGAGATCGATTCATCTGGAACAAAATACGGACTAGCAATCCAAAGTCTTTGTTTCGCTTGATTAATCACATTCACAAAGAACAATGTACAAGCTGGAACGTGATCCGCTGGTCCAGTCGGAAATACTAATGTTATTTGGTTAAACTCAGGCTGTGGGTCAATGTTCCAATTTACTTCAGGAAGCTTACGAGTTGCCCAAAACCAATCACTCAAAAAGCTGCCTTGTAAGCACTTTACAGCCGTTCCTTGCACTTTCATGTGAGTATCACGCCACGGACTTAGAGGCGGCTTGTAGCCCAGATACTCATCTGCAATGTTCAATCCACCCACAAAGCCGATCGCGCCATCCACAATCAGAATTTTGCGGTGATTGCGAAAGTTAATCTGCCAACGATTTCCCCGTCCTTTCGTGCTTTTGAAGGCTTTTACGCTTACGCCAGATTGACGCAGCGATCGCAAATACGATCGAGCTAATCCATGTGTCCCAATTCCGTCATACAACAGATAAACTCGAACCCCTTGATTTGCTTTCTGCACTAATGCTTTACAAAATTCATATCCCGTTTCATCATCTTCCAAAATATAAGTCTGAAGCAATATATAATCTGTTGCCGATTGAATAGCAGATAGCATTGCTCTAAACGTTTCTTTGCCATCAATCAGCAATTCACAATGATTTCCCGTTGTAAATGGAATTGCCGTTAACGAATCCGCTAACTGTTGTAGTGAAGCAAATTCCTTTGGTAAATCCGTCTTGTATTCTAATGCTTCTTGATAAACCTGTTGAGCTAACGTATTGTGTTCCACATAAGCTGCATGAAGCGCCTCAGCATATCCGTAAAAGCGATTCCGTCCCAAAATCCAGTACATTGGAACCGCCAACCAAGGAAATGTTAGCAGCGAAATACTCCATGCAAC
>JADEXW010000777.1 GCA_015206935.1 Pseudanabaenaceae cyanobacterium LEGE 13415
GTTTGTAAGTCAATTGATGACAGTTATGGCACTCTAGATGCTGATGATAGCCACAGTGAGGGCAATAGTTCTCATTATTCCGTAGGGTGCGGGTGCAACTCAAACAGCGAGATTGTTGAACTAAGGCAGAGGGGGAAGGTTTGCTTCTGACGTTGATTTTTTGGAAGACTTTGATCAGAATGAAACCTGCGATCGGAATAATCAAAATGTAAGCATAGCTCACAAGAAAGACTAATCCGCCAAACAGTTTACTAATGATGTCGAATAGGAACTGGAATAGCGCCCCCACTTGCAGCACTTCAAAGATCTTCAGAATCAGCGGAATGAAGAAAATGATCAGCAAATGCCAACAAATCAGCGCGATCAGTCCATAGCGTTTCCGTTCTGCGAATTGATAGATTAGTCCTGCACCAATTAATAATGGCAGCAAGAATAGTGCTTGTAGAGATAGCTGAATCGTTGGATACCAGAAGGAAGCGTTTTTGTAGCCTCTTTCAACTTCATTAAAGGCATCATTGTTTGCAAGGAATTTGAACAGTTCAGCGCTTTCAGGTTTTGCCAGTAAATCCGCTTCTAGCTTGGCAATCTCTGATTTGAGTTGAGCAATCTTTTCATTGTTGCTATCAAGTTGCGCTTTTGCTTTCTCTGCTCCGACCGCATTAATCGATTGATCGCGGTTCTGTCCAGCAATCTTTTCGAGCAAAGTGGAATCGTATTGAGCGCGAATGTTGCGATTCGAGTTCTCTAGACTGTTGATCGAATTTTGCTTTTGGTCGATCGATTTCAAAACATTCCGATTTGCAGGCGTATCAATCTTCTCTTTTGTCGCGCCAAAGGCTAAACAGGTTGATGAAACCGTTCCCAGTCGTCCTTGACCTGCTTGAGCGAACTGGACATCAGAAGCACGAGGTGGAGGCGCACTTGGATAGCTCGAAGGAACTTGATAGTCTTCGCGCAAAGCATTCTCAAGCTGTTGAATGTTCTTGCTCGGAGACTTATCTTCGCGATAAGTGCGCCATTGTTGATAGCAAGGATAAGCATCATTCGGACTGAGTGCCCAGCTACTAATGTCATTCAGTCCGTTAAAGACGTTTACTAAGATAAAAATATCGATCAAAATGATCACAATCAAGCTCACCGGGTTGAGCGGTTGTTTGTTGATCGATCGAGTTCGAGTGAAAAATTGTCTAACCCACCGCCGAAGTCGTCTCAACATAGTCTCTCATAGCCTGAATCGGGGATGCTTCAGGTGAAGTGAAAGGAACACTATCCCCGGAGTGATTCTTCTATTTAGAGAGACACGCAGAACAAAAGAAATTCCAGATGTGACAGGTTCCCAACTAGCCTAAGATTGAGCGTTTAAGGCGGACTCACTTTCCTTTTGAGGTTCGTGTAGTTTCCGGGGAATTTTTCGGCTTAGAAACTCTCGTTTGATGATTTCATAGGCTTGCTTGTAAATTTGGAAATCCGTTGGTTTCTCAACCTCTGGAATGCTTTGAGTCACGGTGTGAAAGGCTTGGAAAAGTGCATTTAATCCAGCGATCGCATCTTCAAGCGGAACCGATGCTTGATAGGAATCCTTGCTGAATTTCGTGGCATAGATCAATCGATTGCGCTGTGCCAATTTCTCTAGCTTGTTCTCATGCACCAATCGCGACACCTCGGTAAAGTTCGCCTCAATCGATCGAGCGACTCTGAGCGCTGTTTCTTCATCGGGATTACTCTCTTTACGACAAATCCAACCCAACCCCGCGCGTGAGATGCCCACTTCTCTTGCCAATTGACTCATATTTGTCTCTGGATTTTTGTCTAGATACTGCAAAACCAACTGACCGAAAGATGAGCATTCCTCAGCGTTTAACTTTAGTGAATTCATAAGAAGTCCAGTTTTTTTATGTAGTAAATTGTCGAAACAATTGTATTGATTTCTAGCGTAGAAAGCAGTAGTTAAAGGATCATCTGTCTAGTGTCTATCTTATGGCTTCTAAAATGCTTCGATTGTTCACTCTAAAGTATGGTGAAACGTTGGGGATCACGATCTTTACTCTTAAGTAAAAGCACTTCAAATACTTTAGAAGTAAAGGAGGATAATGTGAGCTTTTTTCAACAAGGGCGTAGGATTTTCGCTACGATCGCGCTCATTCTGTTACTCACGGTAACAACGGCTTGTGGCGGTACTGCTACTGCGAGAGAACCGATCGCACCGACAAGCGGCTACAGCCAGTTAGAGCGCGGAAATTCTGCTGCTGGACAAGATTTCGGTAACTGGGTCGTGGGTGCTAGCAAAGGACTGATCAAAGATGCCTACGTGCGCGATAACAATAAGCTGGGCGTTGTCATTTCGTCGCAAGTTCGACCGACTGAAGTGAGAGAG
>JADEXW010000778.1 GCA_015206935.1 Pseudanabaenaceae cyanobacterium LEGE 13415
CTGCTAAATCAAGGGCATAATTAAATTTCACTCGTTCTACTTGCGATGTCCAAGTTCCATTCGGATAAAGTTGAATCAGCCGAAATCCAGGCATTTCATGTCCTAAAGCAAATTCGTCGCTTTCTTTCGCAAACTGAATACTGGTTGAAGGTGTTCCCAAAAATGTAACTTTGTTCCGCTGATGCTGGAATTCTTGGTGAATGTGTCCAAAAACAACAAGCTTTACTTGTGGATGTCGATCGAGAATTTCTAAAAATTCGTCTGGGTTCTGCAATACGCTGCTATCAAGCCAAGTCGAATTTACAGTAAACGGCGGATGATGAAGCGAAACTAGGGTCGGTAAGTTCGGATGCTCGGCTAGTTGTCGATCGAGCCAGTCTAAAGTATCGATCGATAATCGTCCATGCACACAGCCCGGAACTTGAGAGTTCAATAGCAAAAATCGCCAACCGCCCTGCTCGAATGTCTTATCTGGCAAGAATTCTGTAAGCGATCGCTCCATTGCTTCTACACAGTCATGATTACCGGGTAGCCAATAGGTTGGAATCTGAAGCGGACTAAACAGAGTTTGTAAGCGATCGTAGGATTCCATCGATCCATCTTGAGATAAATCACCTGTTAGCAACAATAGATCAGGTTTCGGGTGAAGTGGGTGGAATTGCTCGATTAATGCTTTTAGCGATCGTAGGGTTGGCAATCCCAAAAGACACTGATCCGATTTGGCGAATAGATGCAAATCAGTGACTTGAGCAATCCGAAGAGGTGACGAAATCATACAAACCAAGCCGTTAACACACATAGAGCAGGACTATGCTTCTTAGCTTACTCCCTGTGTTGCCTTCCCTTGTGCGATCTCCTTCTGCGAATGCTGTGATCTTGATCACAAGTTGATTAGCGGTTGTGCCTCGATCGCGGTTCTTGAAGGTTGAATCACTGGGAAGGCTTGAATCAAGATTGATGTACTCATTAGCACATAGAGAAACCAGTTAATTCCATTCGGTGTGAACAGTAACGAACTCTCAGTTAAGTTGTACATGATTACATAGCAAAATGAGATCAGCGGCAATGTTCCGATCGCGTTTGGATTAATTTTGTACCAAGCGATCGCTCTTTTGAAGGCAATCAATAAACTAATCGCAAAGGCAATAAATCCAAGGGCTCCAAGCTCAACTAACAAATCCAAAAATCCATTATGTCCATGAGCAGGTTGCCAACTCATCCGATAGAGAACTTCCAAAGAATTCCCCTGGTCGGGTATCCAAAACGACTGATACCCATAGCCAAACCACGGACGCTCCGCCCAACGTTCTAGTGCCACTTCCCAAATCGTTGTGCGCCCTGTCAGCGTGGCATCTCTGCCCATCGAAGTCAGGATTTTTTCATAATTGTCAACAACAATCACGATCACAGCTCCAATGGTTAAGAAGCCTGATAAGAAAGCTGGAAGCGCAAACGTCGATTTCGATCGCAAGAGTTGGAACGCATAGATTAAGCCCATCAGCAGGATCATCACAGACAGTCCAGTGCGCGATGTTGAAAGAATGACTAGCAACACAGAAAGCGCTAATCCTCCGAGTGATGCCGCAGTGCGTTCTCGTTTATCAATGACGATCGAGAAAAAGATCACCGCACTCAAAACCATCAATCCTGCAAGTCCGTTTTTGTGCAGCGTAATTCCCATCCAAGCACCAGCATGAACCGTTTGGTTAATTCCCTGGCTCGGAAATGCCAGCGCGAAAACAAAGTTCGAGACGGCGAGAATTCCAAAGCTTTGAGCAAATAGATGAAGTTGTTGCCGCAATGGAAATCGCATCGAAAAATATAGCGCGAGCAAGGTACTAAAGAGCAATAAATTGCCGCGTCGGAAGGTCATTTCTGGAACTTCAGACCACAGGACTGATACGATCGCAATTCCAACCACAACCCAGAGCATTTTGCGAGTGGTCAGCACAGGCAGAAATTGTTTGATTCGCAGCGCAATTAAGCCGAAGAGAATCAGGAACAGCAAATTTTGAAACGCTGAAACAATCGGACTTGCAATGACATTAATCTCTGGAGTCGATTCTTGTGGAAGCAAGATCGAACCGTTCATAATGTTTGTTAAGCATCCCGAAAAGTACAGCAGAACAAGGATCGCATACCCCCGTTCAAATCGATCGAGCCAAGGATTCATGGTTTTAGACCGTAGTAAATTGCTCTGGTGTGAATTTTGATGAGATCGAGGGGGGGCAATCCCACGCAGTATTTTGCTGGAAGGTCTTGATACTTGGGTTCGATGCCGCCTGTTTTCCAGGATAGTCCCAAACCCACGGCGAATAGTTTATTAGTGTAGCGATGCACTTCTGGAAAATTTGCTCTCAGCCAATAG
>JADEXW010000779.1 GCA_015206935.1 Pseudanabaenaceae cyanobacterium LEGE 13415
ACCGACGATCGACGAAAGCCCGCCCGTTCCATCCGATATCTAGCGCCTCCACTTGCCCAAAGCCAAATACCAACCAATGCTAATGTAATCGCACTGAGTCGCCCCCAAGGTTGACCTAAAACCATTGCGATCACACTCATTCCCGCCATCGCAAACGCAATCAATCCCCCACGTCCTAAGACAATCGACGATCCGAACGTCACCAACATCGCGATCGCAGCCGCACCCATCCAAAACCCGATCGGCACTCCCGTAATCGCCAGCCCCCACCCAATCAGCAAATACACAATAAAGAGCAACGCCAATCCAGACAGCGGAACGCGATCGAGTTCTTGTCTCGGAACCCGAAACGCCAAAATCGCCGTTATCACTCCGCCCAAAATTGCGATCGCGGCATCACTCTGTGTCGGAACCATCCATCTTTTCCCAAAACCTCAATCATAGGTTAGCAAACCGAGTCTTGTGTTACCCTAGATAAGCTGTTAAAACTCACACATTCAGGACTTCGGGTGGCGACTCGATTCGCTCTCTCCTGAATGGAAGTTAAACCCGAACAAGGAGAATACCCATGCCAGTTGTTTCATTGGCTCAATTACTTGAGTCTGGAGTTCACTTCGGTCATCAAACCCGGAGATGGAACCCCAAAATGAGTCCCTACATCTACACCGCCCGCAATGGTGTGCATATCATCGACTTGGTGCAAACCGCCCAATTGATGGATCAGGCATACAACTATGTGCGGACGGCTTCAGAACAAGGGAAAAAGTTCCTCTTCATCGGCACCAAGCGCCAAGCCGCAGGCATCATTGCTCAAGAAGCAAGCCGTTGTGGTGCGTACTACGTGAACCAGCGTTGGTTGGGTGGAATGCTCACCAACTGGTCAACGATCAAATCCCGCGTTGAACGGCTCAAAGACCTCGAACGCCGCGAAGAAACAGGCGCACTCGATCTGTTGCCGAAAAAAGAAGCATCCGTTCTGCGTCGTGAACTCGAACGCCTGCAAAAGTATCTCGGCGGGATCAAGAACATGCGGAAACTCCCAGACGTGATCATCATGGTCGATCAACGTCGGGAATACAACGCGATCCAAGAATGTCTCAAGCTGAACATTCCGATCGTGGCTCTACTCGATACCAACTGCGACCCGGATACCGTTGATGTGCCGATTCCGGCAAACGATGACGCGATTCGATCGATTAAACTGATCGTCGGTCGTTTAGCAGACGCGATCTATGAAGGTCGCCACGGTCAACTCGAAGCCGAAGAAGAATACGACTACGAAGGCGCAGAAGAAGAGTACGAGTACGACGAAACCGAAGCAACGGACGAAGAAGAAGAAAGCGCAGAATAATAGGACAATATGGAGAAGATTCGTTTCTTCTCCATCCTTTTAACGATATTGGGAACTGAGGCAAATGGCAGACATTTCAGCAAAAGCGGTGAAGGAACTGCGCGAAAAGACGGGCGCAGGGATGATGGATTGTAAAAAAGCACTGTCCGAAAACGACGGTGATATGGAAAAGTCGATCGATTGGCTTCGGAAGAAGGGCATCGCGTCGGCAGGCAAGAAAGAAGGCAAGGTCACGGCTGAAGGTCTGGTCGATAGCTATATCCACATCGGCGGACGCATCGGTGTGTTGGTCGAAGTGAATTGCCAAACCGACTTTGTGGCACGAAACGAAGCGTTCAAAGAATTGGTTCGCAACATTGCTAAACAGATTGCTGCGAGTGCCAACGTAGAATACGTCAAGGTTGCAGATATTCCAGCCGATATCGTTGAGCGGGAAAAAGCGATCGAGATGGGCAAAGATGATCTCGCTGGCAAGCCGGACAATATCAAAGAAAAAATCGTTCAAGGTCGAATCGATAAGCGCCTGAATGAGATGTGTTTGTTGCCGACTCCTTACATCAAAGACCCCAACATCACCGTTGAGGAATTGGTGAAGCAAAATGTCGCCCAGTTGGGTGAAAACATTCAGATTCGTCGCTTTGTGCGATTTGTCTTGGGTGAAGGCATCGAGAAGGAAGGAACTGATTTTGCAGCAGAAGTGGCTGCACAAATGGGCGGTGCGAAGTAATTAGCGCGATCTATGGCAGTAGAAGTTTAGATTAGGACATCCTCGGAGTTGCCCCCAAACCCCCAATTCTGGGGGCTTAAGACTCTTGCTCCCCCAAACTTGGGGGCTGGGGGGCTTCTCCAGAAGTATCCTAATCGAATAAGATTGCTATAAATCGAAAAAGCGAGGGGTTTAGTATTCCTCGCTTTTCTGTGGTTTAGAGAGCAGGAGCGCAAGTCTCGATCAACTGTCCTCTTGATGCTGCTACTAATTCAACCCCGCCCGTCTTTGGATTACGCTGCCAGGA
>JADEXW010000780.1 GCA_015206935.1 Pseudanabaenaceae cyanobacterium LEGE 13415
GATTTAGGGGGCATTAGCCGATTTAACCGTAGCGAAAAGACTTATGTATACACGGTAGGAATGGGGGATTTAGGGGGCAAACCCTGAACAATCCATCACACGATCGATTCAAAAACTGATGTCAAGTTAAGTTTCTCTATCAATTCATCCCAATTGGAACAATCCTAGTTCTAGGATAGAGTTCGCGCGAATTCAGACGAGGCGAACAATGGACGTTTTAGAGCGGGTGGAATGGTTGCGAAAATCGACAGCGTTTTCGAGCTTGTCACTAGAAGCCTTAAACGCGATCGCGCAACACATCGAAGAGCAATCGATTCAAGAAAATCGACGCATCGGACTCGAAGACACTCAGCCTGAAGCGCTGTACATTCTTTACGATGGACATTTGGAGCGCTATCGTACAAGCAAAACAACTGTCGCAAAAGCTACCAGTTTAATTCCAGGCGCGATCGTCTATCTCAAGGAATTATTGCTCGATCGACCTGCGGAAGAAACAACCATCACATTAAACGATTGTGTGATTTGGGCAGTTCCAAGGACTAAATTTTTAGCGATCGTTCAACAGTTCCCGGAAATCGCCCAAAGTGTTTCTCAACAGCTTGCAACCGAATTAGAACAAGTTGCCTCAGAACTCGCTTATGAGCGTGAACGGCAGATTGCATTGCGTTCGTATCTTGTTCCAAAAGTAAAGCGTGGGATTGTTGGAACGAGTCGATACGCAGTTCGATTGCGGCAAGACATTAAAAAAGCTTCAAGCGATCGCGGTTCAGTTCTGATCTTTGGAGAGCCTGGATTAGAGAAAGATAACACTGGGGCATTGATTCATTTTGGCTCACGCGATCGCAAAGAACCATTGATTAAAGTGAATTGCAATACGCTACAACTTGTTGAACTATTTGGGCGATCGGATAAGCCCGGATTGCTCGATTGGATTGGTCGCGGAACATTGATGCTGAACAATCTCGAAGACATTTCACCAGAGTTTGAAGAAAAGCTAGTTCAACTCTTAAAGACTGGGAAATTTACACCGATCGCACGAGACGGAGAACCCGATCCAGAACCTCGATCGTATGAAGCTCGGATTTTGATGACTTCTGAAAAAATCCTGCCAAGACTAGAGAAATGTAAGCTCATTGCTCATGTGATCAAAGTGCCACCCTTGCGCGTGAGAAAAGCGGACATTGCAATTCAGGCAGAATACTATCTCAGTTTGATTACTCGATCGAGAGGGATTGCGAAACCGAAAATCACTCCCGAAGCCATGCGACGATTGCAAGGATATGACTTTCCAGGAAATCATGTTGAACTTGAAAGTCTTCTAGGTCGGGCAATTCGACAAGCAGAATCCTCAGAACTCACTGAGGAAGTATTCTGGTCAACAGGAGATAAAAATCGTCGATTTAGAGTAAATCTGCTCAATGCTTATCCAAAGTTGCGGCAGTTCCTCAGAAGTCCTTGGTGGACGGATCGACTGAACTATGGATTTACTTTAGGTGTGTTTGCAGTCGTTGTTGCAATGTTAATGCTTGCACCTCAAACGCGCGATCGTAATGTTGCACTCAACCTGTTTTGGGCTTGGTGGTGGATGTTCATTCTGATCTCATTTCCCTTTGTAGGAAGGCTTTGGTGTGCAGTTTGTCCGTTCATGATTTACGGTGAATTAGCACAGAAAATCTCACTCTGGCTCTATCCGCGTAAGCTGCAACCTTGGGCAAGACAATCAGCGGAAAAATGGGGCGGATGGTTTCTCTTTGGCATGTTCACGCTGATTTTACTGTGGGAAGAACTTTGGAACTTAGAAAACACAGCTTATCTATCCGGTTGTTTATTGTTGTTGATTACTGCTGGAGCAGTGATTTTTTCAGTGCTATTTGAGCGACGATTTTGGTGTCGATATCTTTGTCCGATCGGCGGGATGAATGGTCTCTTTGCAAAGCTATCGATGATTGAACTCCGGGCACAGCAAGGAATTTGTTCAGCCTCTTGTACCACGTATCAATGCTACAAAGGCGGATCTCAGAAAGGTGAAGGAATGGAGACGGGCGGCTGTCCAGTTTATTCCCATCCTGCACAGCTTCAGGACAATCGAGACTGTGTGTTATGTATGACCTGTCTCAAAGCTTGTCCCCATCGATCGGTCGAACTGAATCTGCGTCCTCCCGGTATTGAACTCTGGACAACACACAATCCAAGCCATCCCGAAGTTTGTTTATTGTTTTTACTATTCGGAGCTGTGTTTCTACATCGATTACCAGAGATCGAACAACTGCTTGGTATCAATCTACACCTCGATCGCTTTCTCAATCACACTGGTGTTTCAATCCTTGCATTGATGTTGCCGGGAACTGTTGCAG
>JADEXW010000781.1 GCA_015206935.1 Pseudanabaenaceae cyanobacterium LEGE 13415
CTCTTGCTATTTTGCCGAAGAATTCCGCAATGTGTCAAAATTCAAAGAAAAGAATCTTGATCGATGATGTTGAGAATTTTCGCGATCGTACTCAGTGCCGTTCTACTATTTGCATCTCCCGCTTGGGCAGCAGATTCCAATACAGGCAAACTATTTGAGTATCACTGTTCTGGGTGTCATGTGAATGGTGGCAATATTGTGCGGCGGGGCAAAACGCTGAAATTAAATGCACTAAAGAAATATGGTTATGGAACGGTTGATGCGATCGCAGAAATTATCACGAACGGCAAAGGAAATATGTCTGCGTACAAAGAGCGATTGAGTGTGGCAGAAATTCAGAGTTTGGCTCAGTACGTTCTCGATCGGGCAAACGAGAACTGGAAATGAGAAGATAACAGTGAAATTAATCTCGATCGAATTATGGGAAGCCAATCGGTTACTAAAACAATTTTTCTGCTCTCCTCAATGGTTGTCTGGCTGATTGTCGGCGCAGCATTAATGTATCTTTTTCCGTTTATTGCGGATCAGTTGATTGGGTCTGATCAAACGCACCTATGGATGACGACCCTCAGCCGAGGAAGCTACAATCCCACCTTGGGCTGGACGGTTGAGGGAATTGCGCTGGGAATCAATGTAGTTGCAACCCTGATTTGGTACTCGAAATTTGAAGGAAAGGTCTAAACTGTCACCTTGAAGGTTTCAACCGATTCAGCAAGCGATTTTGCAACACTG
Organism: Pseudanabaenaceae cyanobacterium LEGE 13415; assembly: GCA_015206935.1. Classification (GTDB taxonomy): domain Bacteria; phylum Cyanobacteriota; class Cyanobacteriia; order Leptolyngbyales; family Leptolyngbyaceae; genus Leptolyngbya. Next base: position 733 of record JADEXW010000781.1, read on the forward strand.
ACTGTTTCTCGGAGCGAGCTAGACACTTCCAGCGATGAGCTTGAGGTATGTTTCGCAACTTCCGCGATCGTATTCATTAAATCGGTCACAGTGTTCGAGGTGTTGACCTGTGAAACTGTTGCATCAGAAATTGAGTGAACAATCTGATCAATGTACTGTGAAACTTGCAAAATTTGCTCTAGGCTTTGTTTTGCAGATTCAACCGATTGAGTCCCGGTCACAACTTGCGCCGTACTCTTTTCCATTGCTTCCACAACCTCGATCGTTTCTTGCTGAATGGTTCGTACCAGTTGAGAAATTTCATACGTTGCCGCAGAAGCGCGACTGGCTAATGCACTCACTTCTTCTGCAATCATAGCAAACCCTTGATGCTGCTCAGTTCGAGTCGCTTCAATTCCTGCATTGATCGCTAGCACATTCGTTTGCATTTCAATTTGATTGATCAGTAAGACAGCTTTCGAGATTTGTTGAGCGGATTCGCCCAGTCGTTTCACTTTCTTCGTTGCTTCACTAATTGATTCACGTAGCTCTGTGATACTCTCGGCAGTCTCGCTCATGGCAAATTCACCTGCTTCCGCAGTTAGAGCGGCGATTTGGCTCACTTCTGCGGCTTGTTGAGCATGATTCGCGACAGTATGAATCGATTTCACCATCTGATCAATACAGTTCAGCGTAAGGTGTGTTTCCTCAGCTTGTTTGAGTGCATCTTGAGACAGCGATCGTACTGCGGTTTCATGCTGATTCAGCGAATCATTGACTTCCAAAACACTGTCTTTTACTTGCTGTACGACCTGCTGTAAGTTCTCAACAATTGAATTAAAGAAATCAGCAACCGTTCCAATTTCTTCGCCGCTCACTTTCGCTCGAACTGTGAGATCACCACTCGCAGCTTTCTCAGCTTGTTTCATCAATTCCAGAAGCTGCGATCGCAGAATCTCTTTTTGCTGTTGACGTTCCTGAGATAAAGCAGCTTGGGCAAGTGCCGTTTCCCGCTCAGAGAATAGATGAAGTTGTTCGATCGCATAGCCTAGATGCAGAGCAATCTGAACAAACAGACTTGTTTCCGAAGCGTCCCACTGGCGCGGCGCACGACATTGATGAGCAACGAGCAAACCGATTAACTTCCCTTCAACAACCATCGGAGCAACCAGATTCGCCTTGACTTGGAATTGTTCTAATTGCCCTCGGTAACAGGGATTCAGGTTCGCTTCATCAATGTTCGAGATTGAATGCACTCGACCAGCGCGGTACTTCTCAATATAGTGTTCAGCAAAGCAAGGATCAGCAATTCTTGCACCTAATGATGCAGGAAATTCCATTGAAACCGATTCTGCAATGACGCTTCCTTGCCAGTTCTGATCGAATAGATAAACAATGGCTCGATCGACTTTGAGCAGGTGCCGAGCTTCTTGAACACCCGTTTGAACAATCTCGGCAAAGCTGGTGGCGTTGCGAATATTGAAAGCAGCTTGATTGAATTGCTGTAGACGTTGAACATCGATCGCTTGTTGTTGTTCAGAAGTTTCAAGCGTTTCTGCCATCTGGTCGATCGCTTGACCAAACAGGGCGATTTCGTCGCTTCCAGGAACGTTCAAGCGAGTTGATAATTTGCCTTCG
>JADEXW010000009.1 GCA_015206935.1 Pseudanabaenaceae cyanobacterium LEGE 13415
GCGTCAAGCGATTTGGTCATCGTAGAAAATGCGCGAAGACAAAACCGCTAACTCTGTTGCAAAATCTCAAACCTGGGAAACAATTTGCCCTCGATTGCTTCAGGTTCAACAGAGTTTTACAGCCCTTTCTTGCATCAGGGAGATCTAGCTTAACTGAATTTTTACAAAGCCTGGGATAAGAATAGTATAGAAAATTTTGCGCTCTGGCAATCCCTGTAATCTTTCGGGGATTTCACCCGTTGTTAAAGTGCTTCATTTGCTGAACTACCTGATCAGAACTACGTTTCAGCGATTGAACAGGTTTCAACGAAACGTTACGATTTCTTGATACTTTGAAACGCTTTCATGCAGATTTGGCGATCGCAGTAAAATAACCTGCGGCAATTGCGGATTTTCGTTGTGAATTTTTGTCAGATGGCTTCTCTTAAGTTCGGTTTCTACGTGCTTGCGCTTTGGGCGATTTCATTCCCTGCCTTTGCGGACGCTCCTGCGGCACTCGATTTTAATCTTGCTCAACAAACGCCCGCTCCCCGACCTACTCCCTTGAATTTCAATGCGCCCATTGCCCAAGGAACCCAAATCATTCTCAATGGACAGACTTTCAGCGGAAATTGGAGTCAGTGGCAAACGAACGGCGCAACCCGAATTGGAATCAGTGATGCGATCTTGATGCAACGCTTCGGAGCAGATTTACTCAGTACAAATGATGCGAGTCGCCAACCAATTCAATGGTTTTCTGAAGCTGTTTTCCCAACTCGATTGGTTCCACCACTACGATATTTAGATGTCACGGAGTTTGCTCAGAGAAATGGTTGGCAGACTCAGATTAGTGGCAACACGCTACAGATTACGACTCCGATCGCGAATCTCACGGCAATTCAGCAAGAACAACCTGCGGCAAATATCGATCGCATTACATTTTCACTCGATCGTCCGGTGACTTGGCAAGCTGATCCACAGCTAAATGAACTTGTTCTAATGCTTGATGCTCAGGCGGATCAGACACGACTGGGACAATTCAAGCCAACTCCTGCAAGCCGAATTCGATCGCTCAGAGTTGAATCTAGTGGAAATCGAACGATCATTCGGATTGGCGTTCCCTTGAGTTTACGATCGCGAATTACAACGCTTCCAAATCCAAATCGCATCACGATCGAAGTTGGTTCAAATTTCCTCAGCGATCGAGATATTTTATGGGCGAATGGCTTGTTTTGGAGACAGCGATCGCTCTCGGTTGGAGCCAATCAATTCCCGATCGTTTGGTTTGAAGTGAATCCTCGCCAACCCGGATTAACCATTCGTCCGATCTTGCCAAATGCCACAACATTGATCGGAACCCTGCCATTATTTACAACTGCTCAACAATCTTTAGCGACTGCTGCAATCAATGGCGGCTACTTTAATCGCAACAATCAATTGCCGCTTGGAGCTATCAAGCTTGAGAATCGTTTCGCTTCAGGTCCGATCTTAAGTCGAGGTGTGGTCGGATGGGACGCGGCTGGAAATTGGAGATTCGATCGCTTAACCCTTCAAGAAACCATCATTCTTCCGTCCGGTCAACGGTTCCCCATAACGACGTTCAATTCTGCTTTTGTCCAAGCTGGAATTGCTCGCTATACCGCTGACTGGGGCAGCACTTACACGACATTGACCGATAACGAAATTATTTTGCCAATTCAGAATAATCAAACTGGCACACAGCAAGCCATTCCAACCGCAGGTACAACGGTTCAAATTCCAACACCTGGCTACTTGTTAGTTTTCCGATCGAATCGTACCGCCGCTGCGTCCTTCACTCCTGCAATTCCCGTTCAACTCGAAAGCACATTCAATCTCCCAGATTTAGCCGCATTTCCGAACTTAATCGGAGGAGGCCCTCTTCTCATCCGAAATGGTCAAATCGTGCTTGATGGGCGCTTAGAGCAGTTCAGTACAGCCTTTATTCAAGAAAGAGCGGCGAGAAGTGCGATCGGACAAACCGCAGACGGCAGAATTCTCATTGTCACCGCTCAAAATAATACCTCTGGTATCGGTGCATCCTTAAACGATATGGCGGCGATTATGCAGCAACTGGGAGCAATCAATGCTTTAAACCTTGACGGGGGAAGTTCGACCACGCTTTACTTAGGAGGACAAATACTCGATCGACCTGCCCGTTCCTCTGCAAGAGTGCATAACGGTATTGGGGTCTTCCTTCTGCCGTAATGCCACCTACCAGTTCTTTACTGATTTCGCAGTTCAAATCAAGACTTCGTAAAATCTTTGGAAATCGTCCACTATAAGCAAGCACGACTCGGATTGGTTTGTTAGTCTTTTTGGTTGAAATCCAATTCGCGAAATTCTACTACTTATTGAGGAGAGATACGGTGGCTCAGGCTCAAGAAAAAAATCAAACTCCCGCTCTAGTACTGTCTCCAACACCTGGTAGAGCGGCTGCAACCGAACTTCGTCCCTGGGGTTCGTTCACAACTCTCGAAGAAGGTCGCGGCTACAAAATCAAACGGATCGAGGTGAAGCCCGGTCATCGTCTCAGCCTTCAGATGCACCATCACCGAAGCGAACATTGGATCGTCGTTTCGGGTACTGCAAAGGTTGAGTGTGGAGACCTACAAATCACCCTAGGCACTAATCAATCCACTTACGTGCCCCAATGCACGACCCACCGTTTAGAGAATCCTGGTGTGATTCCGCTTGTTTTGATCGAGGTTCAGAACGGTGAATATCTTGGAGAAGATGACATTGTGCGCTTCCAAGACGACTACTCCCGCGCAAACTAAATAATTGAATCTCATCTTGAATCGGGGCAATTCTGCGGGGTTGTCCCGATTTATTTTTGGTTAGGCGATCGCGATACGATAAAAACGCGAATTTCCCCGTTTAATATGATCGAATTAAGCCCTTCTGCGATCGCAGAAATCAAACGCCTTCATAAACGTCACCCCAATCCGTCCGCCTTCTTCCGTCTCCAAATCGCACCGGGTGGCTGTGCGGGATTGTCTTATATCACTAAATTTGAGACCGAATTAAGTTCCAGCGATCGCATTCACCAATGTCATGGAATTCAAATTGCGATCGATCCGCATAGCGCTCAATACCTGGACAATTTAACGATCGATTTTTCGGAAGACCTAATGGGTGGGAGTTTCCGCTTCCACAATCCAAATGCGAAAAAAAGTTGTGATTGTGGTGTCTCATTCTCGGTAAACGAAAGCTAGAATAAGTAGGCTTTACATTCCGAGATCGATCGACTTGTCAAATCGTTTGACAGGGATATCGATCCATTGGTATGTTTAGTGATCGTTGAAAGTCGGAGCAGTCGAAAAGCTGCATTTTCTTACAAATTAAAAGATGCCCACCATCCAGCAACTCATCCGAGATGAGCGCAGTAAAGCGAAGAAGAAAACCAAATCCCCGGCTCTGAAGAGTTGCCCTCAGCGTCGTGGAGTTTGCACACGGGTTTATACCACTACGCCGAAAAAACCGAACTCTGCTCTTCGTAAGGTGGCGCGGGTTCGCCTCACTTCAGGCTTTGAAGTGACAGCCTATATTCCCGGTATCGGTCACAACTTACAAGAACACTCGGTCGTAATGATTCGGGGCGGACGGGTAAAAGACTTACCTGGGGTTCGCTACCACATCATTCGCGGAACGCTCGACACTGCTGGCGTGAAAGACCGCAAGCAAGGTCGCTCCAAATATGGTGCGAAACGTCCGAAACCCGCAGCAAAATAACCGCTGCTCGTTAGAATTAATGTGCCAAATGAACCTCGTCGCTCAAGATCTTGAGACAATGAGGTTCGTTTGTTAGCGATCGAAGCTATTTTTAGAGACCTTCTCACGACACTCTTTTGAATTCCACGATCGCGCTGTCTCAATTCCACTGTTCTTTTTCATTGAAGGCTAATTATGTCTCGTCGCGTCGTCATCAAAAAGCGTCCCATTCCCCCCGACTCTGTTCATAATTCGCGCCTCGTTACGATGATGGTGCGCCGAATTATGTCGAGTGGCAAAAAATCTCTGGCAACCCGTATTGTTTACGATGCCTTTGACATCATCAAAGAGCGCACTGGTTCTGATCCGCTGGAGACCTTTGAACGAGCGGTTAAGAATGCGACTCCTTTGGTGGAAGTGAAAGCGCGTCGGGTCGGCGGTGCAACCTACCAAGTGCCGATGGAAGTTCGTACCGATCGTGGAATCGCCCTAGCGTTGAGATGGTTGATCCAGTTCTCCCGCTCTCGTGCAGGCAAATCGATGTCGTCCAAGTTGGCAAACGAACTGATGGATGCTGCCAATGAAACGGGCAGCGCAATTCGGAAGCGGGAAGAAACGCACCGGATGGCAGAAGCCAATAAAGCATTCGCACACTATCGGTATTAAAAAGTATAGAATCTTAATAGACGCAGTAGTGTGATTTAACCCTTTCACAGATGCTAAGGAGGTAGCTGTGGCTCGTACCGTCCCGCTCGAAAGAGTAAGAAATATCGGGATCGCCGCGCATATTGATGCGGGCAAGACAACAACGACTGAACGGATTCTATTTTACTCCGGCATCGTTCATAAAATTGGCGAAGTGCATGAGGGGACAGCCACAACGGACTGGATGGAACAAGAGCGGGAGCGGGGAATCACAATTACCGCTGCTGCAATCAGTACTCAATGGACTCGCCGCGATGCTGACAAGCCAAACCAGCCCGGTGAAGGCGAACTTGAACACAAGATCAACATCATCGATACTCCTGGGCACGTAGACTTCACGATCGAAGTTGAACGCTCAATGCGAGTTCTTGACGGTGTGATTGCGGTGTTCTGTTCAGTGGGTGGTGTTCAACCGCAGTCGGAAACCGTGTGGAAGCAAGCGAACCGTTACAACGTTCCTCGCATGGTGTACGTCAACAAGATGGATCGTACAGGTGCAGACTTCTTCAAGGTCTACAATCAGGTTCGCGATCGTCTGCAAGCAAAAGCTGTTCCGATTCAAATTCCGATCGGTGCTGAGGATCAGTTCAAAGGCATTGTTGACTTGGTTCGGATGAAAGCGTACATCCACAAAGATGATCTAGGTCGCGAAATTGAAGTCACCGATATTCCTGAAGACCTGAAGGAACAAGCTGAAGAGTTCCGCACGATCTTGATCGAATCAGTTGCCGAAACCGATGAAGCACTGCTTGAGAAGTACTTTGCAGGTGAAGAACTCACCGAAGAGGAAATTAAGGCAGCGATTCGGAGAGGCACGATCGAAGGAATCGATGGTGAATTTTTTGTGCCAATGCTTTGTGGTTCTTCCTTCAAGAACAAGGGCGTTCAGCAAATGTTAGATGCGGTGCTGGATTATCTTCCTTCCCCGATCGACATTCCGCCAATCCAAGGAACTTTGCCAGATGGTTCGGTCGCCGCTCGTCCTCCAAAAGACGATGCACCTTTGGCTGCGTTGGCGTTTAAGGTGATGACCGACAAATTTGTCGGTCGTTTAACCTTTGTCCGGGTTTACTCTGGTGTCCTTGCAAAAGGAAGCTACATCTACAACTCGACCAAAGGCAAGAAAGAGCGCGTCTCTCGTCTGATCGTCTTGAAAGCAGATGAACGGATCGACGTAGATGAACTCAGAGCAGGCGATTTGGGAGCAATTCCTGGATTGTCTGACACGCTGACAGGCGACACGCTTTGTCCTGAAGGCGACAACATCGTACTTGAATCGCTGTTTATTCCTGAGCCTGTGATCTCGGTTGCAGTAGAACCGAAGACCAAAGGCGACATGGAGAAACTCTCGAAAGCGCTCAAGGCACTCTCCGAAGAAGATCCGACTTTCCGCGTGAGTATTGATCAAGAAACGAACCAAACTGTAATCGCCGGAATGGGCGAACTGCACTTGGAAATCTTGGTCGATCGAATGCTCCGCGAATTCAAAGTCGAAGCAAACGTCGGTGCGCCTCAAGTAGCTTATCGTGAAACCATTCGCAAATCCGTCAAAGCTGAAGGCAAATTTGTCCGTCAGAGTGGTGGTAAAGGTCAGTATGGTCACGTTGTGATCCAGCTTGAACCGGGCGAAACAGGTAGCGGCTTCGAGTTCGTCTCAAAAATCGTGGGTGGAACCGTTCCGAAGGAATATGTCGGACCTGCTGAAGCGGGCATGAAAGAAGCTTGCGAAAGTGGGATTCTGGCAGGCTACCCACTGATTGACGTGAAAGCCACACTCGTCGATGGTTCATACCACGATGTAGACTCTTCTGAAATGGCGTTTAAGATTGCTGGATCAATGGCGATTAAGGATGGAGTCCTGAAAGCCAGCCCCGTACTCTTAGAACCGATGATGAAGGTCGAAGTAGAAGTGCCAGAAGACTTTCTTGGAGGTGTCATGGGCAACCTGATCTCGAAACGTGGGCAAATCGAAGCCCAAGGAGTCGAGCGGGGAATCGCCAAGGTCACAACCAAGGTTCCACTGGCAGAAATGTTTGGATATGCTACGGATATCCGATCGATGACTCAGGGACGCGGTACTTTTACAATGGAATTCAGCCATTACGAAGAAGTACCCAAGAACGTCGCTGAAACCATCATTGCGAAAAACAAAGGGAACGCTTAATCAGGAAGAGGAATTGTAATTCATGGCACGCGCAAAGTTTGAACGGAATAAACCCCACGTCAACATTGGCACGATCGGTCACGTTGACCACGGCAAGACAACGCTTACGGCTGCAATCACGATGACCCTTTCAGCTCTGGGTCAAGCGGCAGCCCGGAAGTATGAAGACATCGATGCGGCTCCGGAAGAAAAAGCACGGGGGATCACGATCAACACCGCTCACGTGGAGTACGAAACCGAAACCCGTCACTACGCCCACGTTGACTGCCCCGGACACGCTGACTATGTGAAGAACATGATCACGGGTGCGGCTCAGATGGACGGTGCAATCCTGGTTGTATCCGCTGCTGACGGTCCCATGCCCCAAACTCGTGAACACATCCTCTTGGCTCGTCAGGTGGGCGTTCCCCGTCTCGTGGTCTTCTTGAACAAGAAAGACATGGTAGACGACGAAGAACTGCTCGAACTGGTTGAACTCGAAGTTCGTGAGCTGTTGGATTCGTATGAATTCCCCGGCGACGAAATTCCGATCACCGCAGGTTCGGCACTTCAAGCGGTTGAAGCAATGACCGCGAACCCCAAAACCAAGAAGGGTGAAAACGAGTGGGTTGACTGCATCTACGCGCTGATGGATTCAGTTGATGCCTACATCCCGACTCCTGAACGTGACGTTGACAAGCCGTTCTTGATGGCAGTTGAAGATGTCTTCTCGATCACAGGTCGGGGAACGGTTGCAACGGGTCGGATCGAGCGCGGTAAGGTCAAAGTGCAGGACGAAGTTGAATTGGTCGGTATCCGTGACACTCGCAAGAGTACCGTAACCGGAATCGAAATGTTCAAGAAGTCGCTCGAAGAAGGGATGGCAGGCGACAACGCAGGTATCTTGCTTCGGGGTATTCAAAAGGCTGATATTGAGCGCGGCATGGTGTTGGCAAAGCCTGGTTCCATCAAGCCTCACACTCAATTCGAGTCTGAAGTTTACATCTTGAAGAAAGAAGAAGGCGGTCGTCACACTCCATTCTTCCCTGGCTACCGTCCTCAGTTCTATGTGCGGACAACCGATGTAACCGGAACCATCAGCAACTTCACGACTGACGAAGGCGGCGAAGCTGAAATGGTGATGCCTGGAGACCGGATTAAAATGACTGTGGAACTGATCAACCCGATCGCGATTGAGCAAGGAATGCGCTTTGCAATCCGTGAAGGCGGTCGTACCGTTGGTGCAGGCGTGGTCTCGAAGATCCTTAAGTAAGCACTTAGCGAGTTGAAATAAAGCGATCAGTGGGTTTACCTGCTGGTCGCTTTTTCGTATGTTTGGAGTAAACGACTGCTCTGTTGAAAGTGAACAGTGCTACGGGAATTCTTGAGTAAAGCCAAGAACTCAAGAAGATTAATCATGCTAGATGCCAACAAATGTTACGCAATTCTAGAACTTAAACCAGGCGCGTCCCGTGAAGAAATCAAACGAAGCCACAAAGATTTAGTTCAAGTTTGGCATCCTGATCGATTTGAATATAATTCTCAATTACAGCAAAAAGCACAGAAAAGACTCAAAGAAATTAATGCAGCCCATGACTTTCTGATGCAACACGGGCAACCGCCAACTGATCAAGCTCACCATTCACAGCAGAACTCTTCAATCCAGAAACACGACCAAGAAGCGAAGAATACAAGCACAAATAACTCTCAGCAGCTTGATAGTGAAACGCTAGGCTGCCTGAATTATATGGCGTTTTTTATAATTGCAATTGCAGTTGTTTTACTAATAAAATTTCCGGTTCCAACGATCATGGTTCTGGGCTGCATCATTTTTGCCTTATCTCAGACACTTAGTAAGCAATGAGAAATTTTAGAGAATTTCATCGACAATAACTGAGCCGCCATCCCAGAAATCAATGCCAAGATGACAATCTTCAAGTAGAGCAGTTCCAATCAAGGGACGACGACGACCGATACCCAGTACTGCAACTTCGCGCTCTATATCATTCCAAACGATCGTAGCGAGATAGGCATAAGCAGCGACACTGAAATCATCCGCGAGATTTGCATCAATTCGAGCCACATAGGGAAGATCAAGCTCACGAATTACCGCAGGCGGCAAAGTTAAAAATCCTTCAAAGCCTGTATCTACAACGCATTCAACTTCAAAATCTCACCCTTGTGCAAGGTTAAGCTCCAGAATTAAAGTTTATTGATATTGTAGGTTAATTATTTTGCATTACTCGATTGACCGTGAAGCGGTTGAGCGCTCCTGGTAATCATCGGGTCTCTGGAACTACATAAGCCCATTCGGTTCATAAACTTTTTCAAGCCATTGTTGCCTGGCTCTTGCTTCTTGCTCAACAACGTTGCTTAGTAGTGGTCTTCCTAGTTGAGAGTAAGCATTTTTCCATAGCTCTTTTGATTGGATAAAAACTCGATCGTCACTCGATCGCCAATAAAGCTCACGAAGAACAAACAAAGCACTAGCGGGTGCATTTCTCTCAAAACACTCTTTTGCGAACTGAAGAGCAGCTTCAACAGCTTGAATCATTGGATAGCCTTTTCCTTGAAAAATATCAAAGCTCCAAGATTCGCGGGTTGGTGAATTTGAGATGAAAGCTTCACGAGGCGCAAGGACTCCGATCCCATCGCTTGAGGGTTCATAGTGCCAACCTGGAGGAATCACAGGAAGAATCGGATCGTCATATTCCATGTAGCGTGGATTCCGTTTATCGAGATTGGGTTGAACATTTAGGAGAGATGCGATCGCATTGATAGTCTGAAGCTCTTCATCGATCAAGTAGAATCCCAACGCTTCAGAAAGCAATTTATCTAATGCGTCTTCAAAGTCATTCCCCAGTAACTTAACTCCCTCATCTGGAATCGGATCAAAAATTCCGATTGGGGAATTGGTGATATTCAGTTCAGGTGCATGAACGACATAACCGTAATAAATTCCATCTTGTCCCAAGTGGGCAAAGGGAGAAAACTCTGGTGGTGCTTTAGGGTATCGTCCAGAATCGCAAGCTTCAAAGCCAAAAAACTCTAAAGTACTTCCGCCCCAATAGAAACCAGGAAATAGAGAGTCATCATGTTTAGAAGCTTCAGACTTTTCTCCTCTGCTCAGTGCGAATTGGATTAGCTTTTTCAAACCATTTGGCGCGATCGACCATTCTTCGTGATTGAACTCGCTGAGGGAAGCCTTCTTAGTCATACTTCTCTTTCCTGAATAGAAGATCATTGGTACTAAGATCATCAGAAGAAGTTGTGGTGAGAGATTGTTTTAGCAATACTGACCGTTCATGCTTTCGGCTTCAACAGGCGAAAGATGGTTTCGCGGCTGATATGCTCAGTCGTTTCGCCTTTCTCGATCGCTTTTTTCATCACAATTAGGGATTTCTTCCACTGTTCAAAGGAATCCAGATAAGATTTAAACAGATTTTCAGAAAAAATTTGAATGCTAGCGAATTATTTTGACCAAGCGATGGAGATCGCCGTCTACGAGATTATTGAAGAAGATGGAACATACTGGGGAGAAATCCCTGGATTGCAAGGTGTTTGGGCGCAACATAAAACACTTGAAGGCTGTCGTCGAGGACTACGTGAAGCATTAAGCGATTGGGTTGCATTGCGTTTGCGATTGGGGCTGGACGTTCCAGAAATTGCAGGGATTGACCTCAATCGAATTACTGAAACTGTATAAGCTCATGCCTCGATTAACGCCTGTCAGTTGGAAAGATCTGGTAAAGCGGTTGCGAGAGCTTGGGTTTCAGGGTCCTTATGCGGGAGGTAAACATCCTCAAATGCGTCGTGGAGATCTAACTGTCATTATTCCTAATCCGCATGAAGGAGATATCGGTACAGGGTTGTTGTCTCGATTGCTGCGACAAGCAGGAGTGTCACGCGAAGAATGGTTAGGACAAGAGACTGAAGAATCAGACGATGAGAATTGAAGGAATTCGACGAAAGATCGAGAGTAAAACAGTTTTAGCGCTACAATAATTGACTGGCGCACAAACGCGCATCCCCTACCGAACCATTGACAACTTGGGAACATCACATGGCAACGATTCAACAGCAAAAAATTCGTATTCGCCTCAAAGCTTTCGATCGACGTTTACTCGATACTTCTTGCGAAAAGATCGTCGATACCGCGAACCGCACTAATGCAACTGCGATCGGCCCAATTCCGCTCCCGACTCGCCGCCGAATCTATTGTGTTCTGCGCTCTCCCCACGTTGACAAAGACTCGCGTGAGCATTTTGAAACTCGGACACATCACCGCTTGATCGATATTTATCAGCCTTCTTCTAAGACGATCGATGCGTTGATGAAGCTTGATCTTCCCGCTGGTGTCGACATCGAAGTCAAATTGTAAGAACAGTAAGGGATGCGATCGCATCCTTTATTTTTTGAATTTGATAACATCTCTTAACAGTAGATCCGCTACAGTAGAGGAAAGCACCCTCACGTTTGCAGAGAATGACTTCATCGATCGCGGTTCGAGAACTCCCCCTCTTCCCTTTACCTGACCTCGTACTATTTCCGGGTCGCCCTTTGCCGTTGCATATCTTCGAGTTTCGTTATCGGATGATGATGAACACGATCTTGGAAGGCGATCGGCGATTTGGCGTACTGATGTGGGATCAAGAGAAAGGACAGCCTGCACCTGTCGGATGCTGTGCAGAGATTTTGCAGTTTCAACGATTGCCAGACGATCGGATGAAAATTCTGACCCTGGGACAGCAGCGGTTTCGAGTGTTGGAATACACTCGCGAGAAGCCTTATCGCGTGGGTTTAGTGGAGTGGATTGAAGATCATCCGCCAACTGAAGATTTAAGACCGCTGGCGAAAGAAGTAAACCAGCTTTTATATGATGTAGTCCGGCTTTCGGAAAAGCTGTCGGGTCAAGATATTGAACTACCAGAAGAAATCCCAAGTTTACCAACCGAGCTTTCGTACTGGATTGCTAGTAACTTACATAACGTCCCTGATGAGCAGCAAGCCCTTTTGGAATTGCAAGACACGCAAGCACGATTAGAGCGGGAATCTGAGATTTTGACTTCGACTCGAAATCATCTTGCAGCGCGAACAGTTCTGAAAGATACTCTGAAAGACGTTGCTGAATAGATAGTTGTTAACCCGTTCCTTTAGTGAATGGGTATTTTTTAGTGATCAAAGGCTTGCTGAACTAGATTTTTCAGTAATCGAGGTTAGAACGGTTGAAGGGATCGATCGTAGAGTTAGAGCTAACGCATGGAACTCGATCGACTAATCACGCTGATTCACGAATACAGTCTATCTGAACATCAAGGCGAGATTTTAGCAAGTGCGCGTCCTGCAATCTTTATGCAGCTTGGGGAAGCGGAACCTGGACGAATTGGACAAAGCCGCATCGGAGGTGAACCGGATCTGCCTGCGTCGATTCCTTGGATTAAGGATGACAGCTTGAATTTGTATTTTCGCTTCTTGATGCAAATTAATTTAGCGGAGTTGCCCGACTTTCCAGAGAATTCGTTTCCGCGACAAGGAATGATTTATCTGTTTGTTGATGATTACGAGGATGGAGCAGAGCAACTGGTCGTTTATACGGGAACAGAGCCATTACAGCCAACACCTTTACCGAGCGATCGAGAATTTTGTAACGACTGGTGCGTGAACTTAGTGCCGCATCGTCTCGCGTTTCATCTTTCGCCAGATATTCCGTGTTGGTACAGCGAAGAATATGACGCACTTTGCGAGAAAATCAGTGACGATCAAGCGATCGACGATTTGGCAAGGGCACTCTCGAATCATGCGATCGGTAAACTGCTCGGTTATGTTGCTGGAATTGGACACGATCCGCGTGAACATAAGACCCAACCTCAAGATTGGGTGAACTTATTATGGGTGGATTCTAGTACAGCGGTGAATCTTTGCATTGGTGATGCTGGCTATCTGCAAATTCTGATTCATCGAAAGGACTTACAGGATCTCGACTTTTCGAGAGTGTTTGTGGGTCACGAATCGAGCTAGTTTAACTATCCGACCGCTTGTTGGGCTTCTTGTTGGGTGACTTCCTGGAAGCGAATTTCGTCACGACGTGGATCAACTAGGCTCACTTTGAGGCGGAGTTGATCACCGGGACGTACCGATCGCTGAAACACCATCGGTAATTCCAATCCCAATTCTTCCAATAGCACTAAGCCTAATCCTTCATGTTCTCGCAACCATCGCAGCATCAAAGCATCCCAAATTTCACCAGAATGTCGTCGCAAATATTCTAAGCTCCAGTAACGATTGGTGTGACGTTCGACAAAAACCGCTTCTTGAACCGCTAAACCGATATTGATCATCAATTCTTTGACTTCCTCAACCGAGAAAGGGGGTTCATCACCACGTAGATGTGCCTTGATTTGAAAATGGGCAACGAGATCGCTGTAGCGACGAATTGGAGAAGTGACTTGGGTGTAGGTATCGAGTCCTAAACTGGCATGTCGAGCGGGTGTAATCGTCAGTTCGCTTCGGGGCATACAACGGCGAATGGCACACGATCGAACCGGTCCCGCTGGAAGTTGTAAGAGTTCTTCCTCAGAAGGTAATTCGGGCTGAGGTTGACCGCGAAAGGGTAATGGTAAATTGTGAGCCTGAGCGTAACGGGCAGCGACTTCTCCCGCTAAAATCATCATTTCAGCGACTAACTGACGCGAGAGAGAATCGTCGAGAACTTCGATCGTGACTTCGCCATCGCTTTTCACTTTGATCGAAGATTCTGGCATGTGAATGCTGATTGCGCCTTGGGACTGTCTCCAGGCGGTGCGCTGTTTTGCCCATTTGGATAAGGCTTCGATCTCGGATTCGCCTTGAACGCCTAAATGTAGAATTTCATCGACATCTTCATAAGTTAGGCGATAGGTCGATCGAATAGAACTGGCATGAATACTAAAGTCTTCAACCGCGCCTTCGTTGGTTAAGATCACGCCGAAACTTAAAGCGCAACAGGTTTTACCAGGGTTCAAACTCATTGGACCCGTTGCCAACTCGGAGGGAAACATCGGAATCATTCCAGTTGGCAAATAAATTGTCGTAATTCGTTTACGAGCATCGAGATCTAATTCGTCATTCGGAGCCACCCAACGAGTCGGATCAGCAATGTGAATCCAGATTTTCTCGCGTCCGTCGGGAAGCACTTCGATGCTCAGACCGTCATCGATCTCGCGAGTGCTTTCATCATCGATCGTATAAACCTTTAAATGCGTCAAATCGAGGCGATTGACATCGAGATCATCCGGTGGGAATTCCAAACGGTGGTGGGTCACTTCCAGAACCTTACTAGAGAATTGAATCGGAACTTGGGCACGCCGCAAGAACATATTCTCGTGGGGACTCCAAATGCCGAGATCGACGAGAAGCTGGAAGGCGGCTTGGGACGTTTCAGGGCGTTTCAGAGCGGCGAGAAGTTCGATCGCGCTTGATCGAGTGGGTGCTTCTTCTACAGTAGCAAATCGTTCCAGTGCATCCAATCGAGGTCGATCGCTCGGTTGCCATTCGACTGACTTTCCCTGCAACGCGGCATCAATTCGCTCTAAGAAACTCTGCCAGTCGCGCTGCCGTTGCTCTTCCATCTCGATTTGATGTTTGAGATCCGCAACTTGAGTCGCCGATCGAGGTTCGTAGCGATCGCCTTTCTGCTTAAAGTAAAGCTTATCTTCCGACAATAAGTAGTAAGCGGCATAACACATTGCTGGACTCGTCTCTGAGAACAGCAGCATTGCTAACTCTTTTGGATCGGTGCTGTCGCCGCCTTCGATCAGGATTTCCCAGGCAACTTCTAAGCTCGACGGATCGAGAAACGGCTTGACTTCTTTAAGAAAACTTGGAATTTCGGACGGTTTGAACGTCTGATTGGTAACTTCGTAAGTAATCTGACGCGGGTGAAGGGTGTGCGACTGAGAACGATCGTCGATCGCAATCCAGTGTTTTTTACCTTCTGGACGATCGGCTACAGCGAGGCGACGCTCTCCGTTGACGCGAAATTCGACTAGGGTTCCCTTCTCCATTGAAAATCTGCGGGGTGCGATGGGTGATGAATAAATAGAGCAAAACGGGGGTTTTGCGACCGGGATTGCTCACACCCTACACTAGCACCCCCGCAGAGGGTTGAAGGGGTTTAACCTTCTTGGTTGACGAACGGTAATAACGCAATGACACGGGCGCGTTTGATGGCAACGGTCAGATCACGCTGCTGTTTTGCAGTTAATCCAGTGATTCGGCGAGGCAGGATTTTTCCGCGCTCGGTGATGAATTTGCGGAGCAGATCGACATCTTTATAATCGATCGGATCACCTGGTTTGATCGGGGAAACTCGGCGGCGAAAGTAAGTCATGGAAGTCTTATTGGTAAAGGGTCAATGGGCGGTAGTTGTGTCAACTACGGGCAAAAACTTACCAGCTTTTGCTGACAAAGATTATTTGATTTCTTTGTGGGGGGTGTGCTTGTTGCAGTGCGTACAGAACTTTTTGAGTTCTAGGCGTGCAGTGGTGTTACGACGGTTTTTCGAGGTGGTGTATCGGGAAACACCATTAGAACGTTTTGCCGGGTTGGAGCGGCATTCGGTACATTCCAGCGTAATGATGAGCCTTACGCCTTTATTCTTTGCCATAGGTTTTTAGCCAGTTTAAGAGGAATAAATGTCTGAAGACACGAAGATCTATTATTTCATACTTATTGCGAGATGGGCAAAAAGTTGTTGAATCGCGCGATCGCTCGGTTCTGTTAAAGTGGCGGCAGTGGTTTGGAATTTTTGAGCGTTGACGTGGAAGAATATTTGCGCGTAAGTGAAATTATTGATTGGTCACGTCCTGAAATTGTTGCGATCGCGAAACGGATTGCATCAGGACATGAAAGCTCGACTGCGATCGCGAAAGCCTGCTTTGAGTGGGTGCGCGATGAAATTTGTCATAGCTTTGACTCTCAGATGAATCCTGTGACTTGTCGCGCTTCTGATGTTCTTCGGTACAAAACAGGATATTGCTATGCTAAGAGCCATTTGCTGGCAGCATTACTACGGGCAAACCAGATTCCTGCGGGATTTTGTTATCAGCGATTGAGTATTGATGATCAAGGTGCGCCGTACTGCCTGCATGGTTTCAACGCAATTTATCTACCTGAGATGGGTTGGTATCGAGTTGATGCAAGAGGCAACAAAGAAGGAGTTGATGCTCAATTTTGTCCTCCACAGGAACAACTAGCGTTTAAGATTCAGTTTCCCGAAGAGGCGGATTTTCCTGCAATTTTCGCTGAACCGCTTCAGATTGTTGTAGAAGCGTTACAAGCACAGGATACCTGGGATGAGATGCTTCGTAATCTTCCAGACGTTTCACTAGAATCGGCAAAAATTCAGGGTTTGCTGAAGTAGATAGTACACGATGCGTTAGTGACGATCGCAGCAACAGGGTCTCAGCCTAAACGGGGTTGGATTACAATCAGGGCAGTTCGACACATGAATAACTGCTATGAAAACCCCGATCGCTGTTGCGACTCTCACTGGCGTTTTGCTTTCTGCTCTTTCAGTCCACGCCCAAACTAACCCACTTCAACAAATACAATCGACAAAAGAATGTCGAGGCTGTGATTTGACCAACATCAATTTGGCAAATTCGGATTTGAGCAATGCAAGACTGATTAATTCTTCGCTCTTTGGTAGTGATTTTAGTAATGCGAATCTGACTGGGGCGAATTTGAGCGGCGTGCAGGCGGGTGAATTGGTGTTAGATGCTCGATCGAGCGATCGACGAATTAGTAACTTTACCGCAGCAAACTTCACCAATGCAGATATCAGTCGGGCTTCGTTGAGTCGTGCGATTCTCGATCGAGCAAATTTTACCAATGCTTATTTGTTAAACACTGATTTTGGTTCGGCTCGACTTCCAGGCGCAAATTTTCAAGGTGCAACGCTTGGAACGGCTTTCTTTGGTGGGGCTGATTTGACGGGGGCAAATATGGCAAATCAACGATTGATTAGTGTGTATTTGAGAAATGCCAGACTCGATCGCGCCCAGCTTACGAATGCGCAGTTTGATACGACGGATTTAACCAATGCAGTGTTGAATGGTGCCAATCTGCGAGGGGCAACGTTTCTTCGTACCACAATCACGAACGCAGATTTTACAGGCGCACAGATCGATGCTGCGATCGTGCCTCAACTGTGTCAAATCGCGAATGGAACCAACACGATTACCAATGTTCAAACTCGTCAAAGTTTAGGCTGTCGCTGATACACTTAAACCCGAAGTGTTGTTGAGATAGATTGTGTATTTACTCATTCCTGCGGCGGGTTCTGGACGACGAATGGGCAGCGATCGGAATAAGTTGCTGCTTGATTTATTAGGCAAGCCGTTGCTGGCTTGGACACTGCTCGCCGCAGAAGCTTCACAAACAATCGAGTGGATTGGTATTATCGGACAATCGATCGATTGGGAAGAGTTTAAAGCAATTGTTCGATCGCTCAATCTGACAAAGCCTATTCACTTCATTCAAGGCGGTTCAACTCGTCAGGAATCGGTCTTTAACGGGCTTCAAGCTTTACCATCAGATGCAGCGCATGTTTTGATTCACGATGGCGCGAGATGTTTAGCAACTCCTACATTGTTCGATCGATGTTCTCAAGCGCTAGAGTCTTGTGATGGATTCATTGCGGCAATTCCTGTCAAAGATACGATTAAAGTCGTGGATAATGGTGCGATTGTGAGTACTCCAGATCGATCGCAACTCTGGGCAGCTCAAACGCCTCAAGGCTTCTCGGTTCCATTGTTGAAGAAGTGTCATGCTGAGGGACGGCAGAACGGCTGGGAAGTCACTGATGATGCAGCATTGTTTGAGCAATGTGAATTAGAGGTACGGATTGTAGAAGGCGAAGAAACGAACTTGAAAGTTACGACCCCGGTGGATTTAGCGATCGCAGAATTCATTCTTAGACAACGGCTTCACTAGAATTTCACAAACTACAAAGAATAATTTCTAAGTGGAAACATTCTGATTTCTCTGTTTTAAGCTTTAAAACTGAGTGTGATGGAGTATTAGCCAATACTATGAAGCGCCAGTTTTTTGCAGCTCTATTCTCGATCGTAGTTTGTTCGTTGCCCACTCAAGTTTCGGCACAATCGATCGAAGGCTTTACCGTTTTCGGAGACAGTCTTTCAGATAATGGCAATGCGTTCCGAACCACAAACGGTTTAATTCCACCTAGTCCGCCCTATGTTAATGGTCGATTCACCAATGGTTCGGTTTGGATCGAAGACTTAGCAGCGCGTCTGAATTTAACACCGACGACAGTTAACTTTGCGTTTGGTGGAGCAACGAGCGGTACAGCAAATACATTACCGATTCCTTCGCCGTTGTTTCCAGGAGTAACTACGCAGGTCAATCTCTTTTTGCAAAATTCGCCGCGTGTGAGTAGCGATCGCGCTTTTGTCGTCTGGGCGGGAGCAAATGATTATCTCGGTGGTGGCGTTACCAATCCTGCAATCCCTGTCGGCAATATTTCTAGTATTTTGCAGCGATTAACTGCCGCAGGTGCAGAAAAGTTGATTGTTGTGAACTTGCCCGATTTAGGCAAAGTTCCGGGAACGATTAACAATCCCGCTCAAAGTGCAGGACTAACACAGCTTACAGCCGCACATAACCAAGGTTTGAGAACTTCACTACAAGCCCTGGCGCAAAGTCAGCCGAATGTGTCGATTATCCCGATCGATGTTGCTGCATTAGTCAATGAAGTTACTACTGATCCCGCACGCTTTGGCTTTACGAATGTCACAACACCTTGCATCGGAACGGGTGCAAACTGTGATCAATTCTTATACTGGGATACCTTGCACCCGACTGCAAGGGCGCACCGAATCATCTCAGAATATGCGTTTGATATTCTCACGGCTCCTCAAACGATCGTGCCTCAAGCTGAAATCGCACTGGGTGTGGCTCGCCGTCCGACCACTGATTTGAATGGTCGATTAGTGACTCTGCGAAATAATGCCAATCCGAATCAGAGATTGGGTGTGTTTGTGAATGGTGACTTTAACTTTGGAAATCGAGATAGTAGCGATCGTACTTCCGGTTTCGATTTTGATACTAAAGGCGTAACGGTTGGCGCAGACTATCGCGTGACGGATGATTTGGCGTTGGGATTGGCGTTTAACTATTACAACAACAACACAGATTTGAACAGCGATCGCGGAAATGTTTCAATCAATAGCTATTCTCTGTCTGCATATGGGAGCTACAACCGCGATAGGCTTTATGCAGATGCAGTCGTGAACTATGGTTGGAATAACTTTGATATCGAGCGAAACATTCAAGTGACTGGGTTCCGACGGGCAGATGCTAGCACCAGTGGCAATCAGTTCTCAGTTCGACTGAACACCGGATACAACCTTGGAGAAAATCAACTCGCATTTGGCCCGATGGTCGGAGTTCGCTATACCAAAGTCAACATTGATGGTTACACAGAGCGAGATGGTAATATTCTCAACTTGAATGTTGCTGATCAAGAAGCCGATTCGGTCATTCTGAATGTTGGCGCACAGGTGTCTTATGATTTTCGATCGCCTTCTGCAACGATCACACCGTATTTGGCTGCGAACTATGAGCATGAATTTGCCAATAGTAGTCGTGAGATTGTTACAGAGTTAGTGAGTCAGCCTGGAATTCCGAACCGGACGCGGACAGATTCACCCGATCGAGATTTCATTCGATTGAGTGCAGGAGTGCAGACTCAATTTGCCAATAACTTATCGATCGGTGTGGGTTACGAAACCATTCTGGGTAAACGGGATGTGAGCGATCATGCCGTTCAAGCTCGACTGCGCTATCAGTTCTGATTAATTAGAAGCTTAGATTAGAATATGCTCGGAGTTGCCCCCAAACCCCCAATTCTGCTTGCTCAAGACTCTTGCTCCCCCAAACTTGGGGGCTGGGGGGCTTTCTTGAAGTGTCCTAACTAAAATAAGTACGGCTATAAATTATCCAGTTGACGTACCAAAATTTTCAAATGCCTCAAGTCCCCTTTGCAACGCTTGTCGAATCCGTTCGGGCTGGAACACATCTTGCCAGTTTCCCAACCGATACCGTTCCCGCCCTTGCCGCGAAACCC
The DNA here is from genome assembly GCA_015206935.1 of Pseudanabaenaceae cyanobacterium LEGE 13415. Lineage (GTDB taxonomy): Bacteria > Cyanobacteriota > Cyanobacteriia > Leptolyngbyales > Leptolyngbyaceae > Leptolyngbya. The sequence goes on from JADEXW010000009.1 coordinate 19,689, forward strand.
GATCGAGCAAATTTAATCTATACCGCCAAACAACGCAGCCTCGATAAGCCTCTAATCCTGATGGCAAGCGAAATTGAAGAACTTTGGCACTATGTGAAGGGCAGCGATCGAGAATTAGAATCTTGGAATGCGATCGCGAAACAATATTTACCAGGTGCATTGACTTTAGTGCTTCCAGCAAACGATCGCGTTCCTGCCGCCATGAATCCGAATGATCCAACCACAATCGGCGTAAGAGTTCCGAATCATTCAATTGCGAGAAAAATCTTGGCACAAACAGGCGCATTAGCCACGACTAGCGCGAATCGATCGGGACAACCTGCCTTGTTATCCATGTCAGAAATTGCGGCAGAGTTTCCAGAAGTTCTAATGCTGGAATTCGATTCAGATGAAGTCGCTTCGGGAACCCCTTCGACTGTTGCAAAATGGACGGGAGAAGGATGGCAAATTTTGAGACAAGGCGCGATTAAATTGAACTGAACAACTCCGGTAAAATGGAAATACTTGCAAGAGGTGAACCCAGTGACCGCTTCGATCACGTTGCAATTACCAGAGCGACTCTATTACCGTTTAATCAGTACTGCTCAAGCCACTCAGCAGCCCTTAGAAGCTGTCATTCTTCATGCGCTAGAAGTTGGAAGCCCTCCAGATTGGGACGATGTGCCTGAAGAATTTCAAGCAGATTTAGCGGCGCTCGATCGATTAGATGACGATGCCCTTTGGTCGATCGCTCGTGGTCATCAATCCTCAAATCCATCACGGTACGATCACCTGCTTGAACTCAATCAAGAGAACAGATTGAGTGATGCTGAGAAACTTGAACTGGCTCGACTTCGACAGACAGCCGATGCCTTTATGCTGCGTAAAGCTCATGCAGCAACGCTTCTACGGTGGCGCGGACATTTGATCCCGAATCCTTAAATTCCTGTGTCGAACTACATTCCCGTTGAGCTACGCAACCAAATTGAAATCAGAGATCGAGGTCGATGCTGCTATTGCTTAACGCAAGCAATTAATAGCGGAATCGACTTGTCGTATGATCACATTCTTCCACGCTCGAAAGGTGGAACAACGACGTTTGAAAATGTCTGTTTAGCGTGTCGAGCCTGTAACGAATTCAAATCTGATACAACAGAATTTACTGATCCGCTTACTGCGACGATCGTTTCTTTATTTAATCCGCGTTGCCAAACTTGGAGCGATCATTTCGCCTGGAGTGAGGATGGTACAAAAATCGAAGGGCTAGCTGCGATCGGACGATCGACAATTCTGGCATTGCAAATGAATCGAGCTATCATTCGAGTTGCGCGGAAACGTTGGGTATCCAGTGGATGGCATCTACCAAAAGAATAAGGCAGTCTTCTTGAAGCGCTGCAATCAAATTAATCTAAAGCTCTGATTAATCTAAAGCTCTGATGGACTTCTTCACCATTTTACTTTCGTCCTTACTCGGTATTCTGTCCCCGACTGGAATCGTCGTCGATCGCATTGCTGAATCTCAAATCCGTAAACAACTCGTGCGTGCTGAACAGCTACAAGTTCGCGTTGATAATGCTCCGAGCTATCAAATCGTTCAAGGTCGCGCCGATCGTGTTCGCATTGCAGGACGTGGACTGTTTCCCGTTCAGGATCTTCGGATTGATACTTTGGAACTGGAAACTGATGAGATCGCGCTTCAACTGAGAACCCGCAGACTAGAGAAACCCTTACAAGCAGGCGTTCGGATGGTTCTGACTCAGACGGATATCGATCGCGCTCTCAAATCTCCTTTTGTCACAACTCGGCTGAGAAACTTAGGAATTCGTTTACTGCGTCGGGATGTCCGACAAGTTGAACGATATGATTTCCTAAATCCGCAACTTACTCTATTACCAGAGAACCGCATTCGATTCCAGGTTGAACTTCAAGAGCAAGGCGATCCGGCGAAATTAAAAATCGTGGCAGAAGCACAACCGCAGATCATTCAAGGTCGATCGCTGCAATTGAACAATTTAAGAATTTGGGCAAACGGGCAAGAAAGTCCGGAACCCGTCACAAGAGCGATCGCTAACGTAATTCGCGATCGTACCGATCTTCGCCTGCTCGAATCCTCGAACATTACGGCTCGAATTCTCAATCTCAAATTTGCACCCGCTCAGATGGAAATAGCGACTTTTGTACAGATTCGCAACCCACAAAAAAGGGAGGCAAAGTAGCACCTCCCCATCCCAGCCTGTCAAGTCTGCAAATTAACCGAAACGACCACTGACATACGCTTGAGTGGATTGTTCTTTCGGATTTTGGAAAATGCGCTCGGTACGATCGTATTCCACGATATATCCGCTTCTTTGTCCCTTCGAGTTTGCTTCTACGTTGAAGAACGCGGTATAGTCCGAGGCGCGAGAAGCTTGCTGCATATTATGGGTGACGATGACGATCGTATAATTTTGCTTCAACTCTTGCAGCAAATCTTCCACTTTCAAAGTCGAAATCGGATCAAGCGCTGAACAAGGTTCGTCCATCAAAATTACATCTGGCTGAACTGCCACCGCACGAGCGATACACAATCTTTGCTGCTGACCGCCCGAAAGATCCGTTCCGTAAGCCTTGAGCTTATCTTTCACGTCATCCCAGAGCGCGGCTTGTTTGAGCGATCGTTCTACCAATTCATCCATATCGCCCTTGTAGCCGAGCAATCGAGGGC
>JADEXW010000169.1 GCA_015206935.1 Pseudanabaenaceae cyanobacterium LEGE 13415
AAGCGATTGATCACCCAGCGTCGAACTTCGTCTGGTGATAGTTCTCCTGCATTCATTCGCTGATGGAAAGGATGCAAATGATGATAACGGCGATGTTGCTGGCGCAGTTCATTCTCGAATTGTTCAGGCGACCATCGTTCCGGGATAACTTGGGGCGAAGTGAGCATAATCGATTTCTCAAAGCGTGAACATTAAGCCGTCATAGCCAATTTCAACACCCTGAGCTTCAACCATTCGACGCTCTGGAGAATCAGGAATGTGAATTGGATTGGTGTTGTTGATGTGAATGAGGATTTTACGAGGAGTAGACAAGGATTCGAGTGTTTTCAAACTGCCATCTGCTCCAGACAAAGGCAGATGTCCCATTTGAAGCGCCGATCGCGTTCCGACTCCCATCGCAGGTAGTTCGTCGTTTGTCCAGAATGTGCCATCGATCAAAATGCAATCACTTGCTTCAAAGCGGTGTTGCAAGGATTGATCAATGGCAGCCAGCCCAGGCGCATATGTTAAAACGCCGCCTGTGATGCGATCGCGAATCGTCAAACCAATCCCCCAAACTTGCTCCGATGATGCCTGCATGTATTTGGGGGGCTTGGTCGAGAGCGCAAACGCTTCAAGTTCTAACTCAGGTGAATGAAATTCTTCAATCGGCAACCACTCAACCCCAGAATAATTCTGCAAGGTTGTGAACAATGGATAGCCTGTTGTAAGTGCTAATTTGACCGACACCGGACTATAGATTTTCAATGGCTGCGAAGACTCCCGCAGCAAAATTAAGCCCGTTGTGTGATCAATCTCAGCATCCGTGAGAACAATCCCAGCAAACGGAATCGATCGCTGATCAGACTCCACAAAACAGTTTTGCGATCGCATCGATTCAAGTTGCTGACGGACATCCGGCGACGCATTGATCAAAAACCAATCTCCACTGTGTGATCGAATCGCGATCGAGGACTGCGTTAATGAAGTCGCACGCTTCGATCGACTCGCTTCACAGCTTCGACAGCGACAATTCCACTGAGGAAAGCCACCACCCGCCGCCGCTCCTAAAATTCTCACGATCATCCGGTCGGCTCCAAGCGCCACAAAACGCTGTCATCGGTGATCAGATAGATTAAGCCATCCGGGCCTTGTGAGACATCGCGTACCCGTTGTCCCACTGGAATCGCTTCTTGCTTTAGAACATTGCCCTGAGCATCAAGCTGAATCCGTTTGATATCACGAGACACCATACCCGAAGAGAACAAGTTTCCTTTCCAAGCTGGAAAGCGATCGCCTGTGTAAAACAACAATCCACCTGGAGCCGTTGCTGGAGTCCAAACCACTTTCGGATCAACCATTCCCGGACGCGATCGCTCTCTGGTAATTTCGTCACCCCAGTACTCTTTACTATGCGTCACAACGGGCCATCCATAGTTCTGACCCGCCGCAACCAAGTTCAATTCATCGCCCCCTTTTGATCCATGTTCCGATGCCCAAACTCGCTTAGTCGTCGGATCAACCGCTAATCCTTGGATGTTCCGATGTCCATAGCTCCAAACTGCTGGATCAGCATTCGGCTTGTTCACAAACGGATTGTCGCGCGGCACAGAACCATCATCATTGAGCCGCACCACTTTCCCCAACCGACTGCGAAGATTTTGAGCTTGTTTACGAATTAACTCACCTTCTAACGAAACCGGAGGATTGCCACCATCCCCGATCGAGACAAGCATCGTATTATCCGGCAACCAAGCAATGCGCGATCCGAAGTGCTGTGTCCCCGATTTGGTTTGATTCACTTCAAAAATTACTTTCAAATCCCGCAGTGTATTGCCATCTAAAACGGCTCTCGCAACACGAGTTCGATTCGCCTCAGGCGTTCCATGAGAATAGGTGAGATAGATGAAACGATTCTCCGCAAATCGAGGATGAATCGACACATCCATTAAGCCCCCTTGCCCTTCAGACATCACAGACGGAACACCTGAGATCTTGGTCGGATCTAATTTACCGTTTCTGACGACTTCCAAAGTGCCTGACTTGCCTGTGATCAACAAGCGACCATCAGGAAGCCATGCCATTCCCCAAGGGCGAACAAGCCGATCCGTCACGAGTACTTTGCGATAGCCTTGAGCGGCTGTATTGGTGGAAGCAACTTGGGTCGGTGAAGCTTCAGAAGCAGTGGAAATCGTATCTTCAGGCAGGAGGGAGCAAGCGGACAGCGACAGCCCGATCGCTGCGCTCCCTAGTCCAAGCGCAATCCGTTTGATTGAAATCATGACTTGTTTCCCGCTTATTGCCAGTGGTAGACGTAAGCAGTGACTTCTAAGCACAGATCGAGTTCCTCGATCGAGGGCTTTTCCCAGTCGCTAGAAGTCCGAATCGGCAAGCGTGCCTCGGTTTGGGCATCTTGGGCGGTCTGCGGTGAAGGTTGAGCAGAATTCTGTGAAGCCATGAACATTCTCCTAACTGCGAATCGCGTCGTATCAATTGTCCTCTGAGTTCTACCGCAAAAATTAGACAATTGACAACTTTGAGCGCGATCGTTCACAGCATCTTTAGCATCGTTCAAGCTCTAGTCATCATAGATTTTGCTTGATAGGTAGTGTAATCACAAACTCAGTTCCTTCTGAGATCGTAGAGTTGACCACGATCGAGCCGCGATGTTTCTCGACGATAATTTGACGTGCGATCGACAATCCTAATCCAGTTCCTTTGCCCACAGCTTTCGTGGTAAACAAGTGATCGAAAACTTTTGCTTTCACTGGTTCAGACATTCCTTTACCATTGTCTCGGATGCGAATTTCTACTGTTTGCTCTAGTTGTGCTGTTTGAATCGTAATCACCTGTGATCGCACTTCGAGATAGTCTGTCTGTTGTGCAAGTTCATCGAACATATCGATCGCGTTGGCGAGAATGTTCATGAACACCTGATTGAGTTGTCCGGGGAAACATTCGATGTTCGGAATCGTTCCATAGTTCGTGACAATCTCGATTTCAGGACGATATTCATTGGCTTTGAGCCGATATTTCAGAATCAGAATCGTACTATCAATGCCTTCGTGTATGTTCGCCTCGATCGCATTTTCAGTATCCGCGCGAGAGAAAATTCGTAAACTATTGCTGATCAATTTAATGCGATCGACTGCGGTTTTCATCGAGTCCAATAGCTTTGGTAAATCTGCTTTGACGAACTCTAGATCAATCTCTTCTGCGTGGTTTTGCATTGTTTCAGAATTTGAAAGCTGTTGCTGGTAGAGTTCTAAATGATCTAGTAAGTCTTGTACAAAGTCTTTCGCATTGCTAATACTACCGTTGAGAAATCCGATCGGATTATTAATTTCATGTGCAACACCCGCTACTAGATTCCCTAAAGCGGACATCTTTTCAGATTGAAATAACTGTGCTTGACTGTTCGCTAAAGCTGCTTCTGCACGTTTGCGATCGCTAATATCTCGCCAAATACATTGGAAAACCGTTTTGCTATCAAACGTCATCAGCGTTAGCACAATCTCTAACCAAATCGGATCACTATTTCGATGAAGATGCACCCACTCAAATCGATGACTGCCTTTCTGATATGCTAGCGCGATCGCTTCGGCTGCGACTTGAGCCGAGGTTCTGCCACTCGGTTGAAATTCAGGCGAAATCGTAATCGGACTCATCCCAATCATGTCCTCTTTTGAGGGATAGCCCAGCAAATCAGCGGCTGCCGGGTTACAGTCAGTGAAAATAATTTGCTCTGGATCGAAGATCAACATTGCATCAGCCGATTGTTCAAACAACTGACTAAGACGGGCTTCTGATCGTTCTAACTGAGCTGCTTTTTCTTGGGCACAAGCAAACAAACGAGCGTTTTCAATTGCGATCGCAGCTTGTCCCATCAAAATTTTCATGGTTTCTAAGCGATCGTAAGTGAAAGCTCCTTTCACTAAGTTATTCTCCAGATACACCAATCCAATGAATTTTCCTTGATACAAAATTGGAGTACATAACAACGATTTTGGACGGTGTTTGAGAACATACGGATCGGTTGCACAAATGATTTCTGTCGTAGCATCGATCAAGACGATCGCTTGTTGAGTTCGAGCAACGTAATTCAAAACAGACAATGGAAAATTCTCACTTTGAGCCAGTGGAATCGCTTCGACAATCACTTCTGAAGCATCTTGATTTGTATCTGCCACCTCAATAAACAGTTCGCCATCTCGATCAAGGATAATGCAGCCCTTTTGCGCTCCTGCATTTTCTAGAACAATATGCAACAGTCGATCGAGCAATTGTTCCAGCACTAATTCACTGGAAATCGCTTCCGTTGCTTTGAGAATCGTCGCTAAATCAAGTCGTTCTTTACTCGTACTGGTGCTGCTTCTTGTTTGGTGGATAGAGATAGAAAACAACAGATTGTCAGGATATTGCATTTCAAGCTGTCTCAGTTTTGCGATCGCGCCCCATCTTTCGTACTGCTGATAGGCTTTTATGAGATAGGCTTGAGCCATTTTCGATTTGTTTAGCTTGAAGTAAAACTTCGCTGCAAGTTCGTTCGCAAGTGCCGCCTCTTGAATAAAACCAGACTCGATCGCAGTTGTGATGGCTCGATCGTAGAGTTCGCCAGCTTTATCGTATTGTTTCATCACTCGACATTGTTCTGCCTTCACCAAATTTAGCTTTGCCTGATAGTTCATTGATGCACGAGCGGCTAACTGTTCAAGGATAGGTTCGTTGATCGTAACTTGTTCGAGTGCCTGTACTTGCTCAACATCAGATAATGAATCAAACGCCATCAACTGCGCTAACGAATCATAGAAGTAGAACCACCACCAAGTTGTATTCCCGGTTTGGCTTGGCATTATTGATTTCGCGATCGCTGCCCATTCTCGTGCTGTGCTTGCCCGATCAAAAAGACAGCCCAGAAAGACCTTCAAAGTATAAACAAAGCTGGCAAGTATTTGCTTATCCCCAGTAATGGTTGCGATCGTAGCAGTTTCATCAAAAACTTCACCGACCAGCAAACAGGGATTTTCAGACGGTTTTAGCAAGTTCAAAACGGTTTGATGAATCGATCGGACACACAGCATTTGAAGCGGTTGATTGTATTGCTCCAAACTCGCTCCATATCCTGCTAATTTTATTGCAACTGGGATAAGCGTCTCACTCGAAAACAGAACATTTTGGGAATCATTAATACAGTGCCAACCGAAAATTTGTAAATTATCCTTCTCGATCGTCTCACTGATGTTCTGCTGCTGAATTTGCTTAAGATTCCACTGCCAGGATTTTTTTCCCAAATGAAACGTTAATAGCCCTTCGGCATACACCGATTTCAAAACTTGAGTGAGAAAGAAAGGATTGCCTTGAGTTTTATCGTATAGTAGCTTCGCTAATGGTTGAACTTTGGAGTAATGACAGTGCAAGATATCTGCAACGAATTGAATCACATCATGCAGTGTTAAAGGCGCAAGATGAATCTGTTCAAACGCAATCCCTTCTGATTGCATCTGAGACAGCGTGTGAGCCAATGGATGAGCAGAATCGACTGCGTTATCTCGGTAAGCAATCACAATCAACCGATATCGATTCTCTGGGCTTTGCATCACTGTTCTCAGGGATGTAATCGACGAGAGATCCGCCCACTGACAATCATCCATAAACTCGACCTCTGGATGCTCTGGGCTGGAGGTTGCCATCATGAATGCGAACATCGCCTGATCATATCGGTCTTGAGCTTCTGCGGGTGGAAGTTCTCGCATCGGAGGTTGTTTGCCAATGAGTAGTTCTAACGCTGGAACAACCTCAATCACGCATTGTGCAGACGCTCCCAAAACAGTTTGAAAGCGATCGCGCCAATACTCAATTTTTTCAGCCGTTCCCGCCAGAATTTGCTGAATGAGTCCTTGATAAGCGTCACTTAAGCAAGCATAGGGAATGTCCCGCTTGAATTGATCAAACTTTCCGGCGACAAAGTGAGCATTGCTCTCCGTCATGGGCTTGAATAATTCCCGAATCAGAGAGGTTTTTCCGATGCCTGAATAGCCAGAAACAACGACTAATTCTCCGCTCCCCTGTTTTGCTCGTTCAAACGCATCGAGTAGAACTTTAACCTGAGATTCCCGCCCATAAAGTTTTTCAGGAATACTAAATTGAGCAATGCGATCGATTTGTCCAATCTCAAATTCTGCGATCGCACCTGTTGTTTTCCACTGCTCCAAACAGTGTTCCAAATCAGCTTGTAATCCCTTCGCGCTTTGATAGCGATCTTCTGCATTCTTCGCCATTAGCTTTTGAACAAGATGCGCGATCGCTTCAGGTACTTCAGGATTGATCGATCGAATCGCTGGCGGCTCTTTTGCTAAATGTCCATACACAATTTCAAGCGCATCTTCACCTGTAAACGGAACTTGATTTGTTAGCAGCTCATAGAAAGTGACTCCTAACGAATAGAAATCGCTGCGATAGTCAATCGATCGATTCATTCGTCCTGTTTGCTCTGGAGAAAGATAAGCAAGCGTCCCTTCTAATTGATTGGAATGCTCAAGCGCTTGAGTTTGATGCGTTAGTTGCGAAGCAATACTAAAATCAATCAGTCGAACCTGCATTGACTCAGGACGAATCAGAATATTCACTGGCTTGATGTCTTTATGAACAATGCGAACTTGGTGCAATTCATCCAGCGTTTTACTTAATTGCACTGCGATCGAGAGAAATTCAGCGATCGAAATTTTGTGCCGACATAAGTACTCTGACAGCGACATTCCACCAAAGTCTTCCATCACCAGAATTTCACTGTTGCCACAAGATTCCAGCCCAATCGTTCGCACAATTCCTGGAAGGTCAAGATCTTTTGTCATCGCATACTGATTACGAAACTGAGCTTGCTCTTCCGCAGTTGGTGATTGTTCCCGTAATCGTTTGAGAATCACAGAAGCGCGATCGCTGTTCCGAGTTGCCCGATATACAAGCGTCCTCGAACCAAAATAGATTGGCTCGATCGCACAATAACCGCTCAACTCAAATTGTGGATCAAACGACTCAGACATGACATAGCTCCTGGGACAACTGGGGCGATAGCAACTTACCCAAAAGATACCCATGCAATCGAAGGGACTTATAGCAACAAATCACATGAGAAAGAGACGTAGATCACATCGATTCAGGCTATGTGAGAATTCAGGCGAATGGTGGCGTTTTTGCTTATTAGGAATTAGGGATTTGTATCAATTCAAAACATCGATCCATTTCGCGTTCACCTAACGATCGATGTTGCGTTTACCCGATGACGTAGAGACGCGATGAATCGCGTCTCTACCTGGATTCATGCGATCGACACATTGAAATTCAATGCAATCGATACATTAGAATTCAAAACCGTGATCAATCAAAACCAATTCCCCACCAACACAAAAGCAGACCACAATCGCGGATGTTTCCCAGCATCAATCAAGTCCATTTGAGCCTTCCGAAGTGCTTCAGCCTTACTCAATCTTTGACTCGATCGACCACTCAGACCCTGATAAAACGATTGTACTAAATCCGCAGTGCCTCGATCTTCAATAAACCAAAGAGAAGCCAGCGCACTTTTCGCTCCCGCTTGGACTGCCGCACCTGCTAGTCCTAATGTCGATCGATTATCCCCAACCGCAGTTTGACAAGCGGTCAAGGCTAACAATTCAATCTGGTCTTCACTCGGAAGCCCTCGCAACATCTTTTCGAGTTCAATCAACGTTAATTCTTCTCGACCTCCTGTAATTAAAAATGTATCTTTCGGATCAGCACCAAACTGTCCGTGAGTCGCTAAGTGAAGGATCGAATAGTTTCGCTGCTTCAATTTGGCGTTCATGTTTTGCTTAGTAAATTCACTATCTGGAAGCACAAGACTGCCTGGCAGCTTTTGCAAAATGCTTTGAGTTTCTCGCTCGGTGTAGACAAGGGCTGAATAGTTTCTTCCGTTAACTGTTACTGCTTCACCTAATCGGAGAGCTAATGCTGTTTTCGGTTCATTTTTAGGCGGAGACAAATTGACTAAACTCAAGCTGGGAACAGTCGCGATCGCATAATTTTGAATCAGAAATTGCTTTCCATCATGCAGTGCTGCCATTGGAATGTTTCGCAGCAATCCATCTTGAGCAAACACTAATGTTTTGATCCCTTCTGCGTCTAATGTAGGACGAATTCGCTCAATCAAATACTGATACAGCACTTGAGCATTTGACGTTTTAGGATCAAAGTCTTCTAAAGTATTCGTTTGAAGTTGTCCCCGGAACTGTGTGATCAGTCGCTCCAGTTCTTGAGCTGAAACTTTCATGGTTTCGGTTCGCGGCGGTTTACCTTTAACATTCAGAATCAGCACCAGTTCATCTTTTAGCACAATGTAGTTAATGACTGCGGTTTGACCATCTTGAGTTGCAGTGCTTAATGCAGCTTGAACCGCTCTTGCGGTGGCATCCGTACTCAAATTTCCAGTCGGTCGTGCGGCTGCAAGAATACAATCATTGCCGAAGTAATTTTGTAGTTCTGCGAGTCTCAGCGAATCCATCGCCCGTAGCACAATTTCAATGTTGTTTGGATCGGCTGAGACCGTGGGTTGAGCTTGTTTCAGTCGTGCATCACTCACCGCGTTTTTATTCACATTTTCCAATCCAACTCGTAGTTCAATCAAATCACGATAAATCGGTTCAATCTCATCGCGGAAGTTAAATTGGAGTTCCCGATTTGCTTCGAGAATGTCACTTCTAATGGATTCTAGAACTCGAATTGATCGCTCATATGCCGCGATCGCACTTCGAGTTTGTCCTTGCGCTTCCAACAATCGTCCAAGTTCCCATTCCCAAAGATATAAACTATCCTTTGCTTCTAAATCTTGATCCGCTGTTGCGATCGCACGTTTGATCCAAGAAATTGCCGCATCAGAATTCCGCTGTTTATACAATCGTCCCAATTCTCCAACTGCAAACGATTCTGCTCTCAAATCCTTGATGGCTTGAGCAGAGCGAATTGCCTGCATTAACAAAGCTTCAGTTTGTTTTGGATCATCTGAATTTAAGAGTTTTGCAATGTCGATCGCGGCATAAGCTCGAACCCGATTGGAGTTGACTTGGTCGAGCAACGGAATTGCTTTTTTCAAGTACGGTAACATCATTGCAGTTTCTTTTCTACGATGATGAATCGATGCCAAACTCAACAGCGATCGTAGTTCTGCGGAGGGATTGTTTTGGCTGATCTTTAAGCTCTCTGTGAGAAAGGCGATCGCGGCTTGAG
>JADEXW010000170.1 GCA_015206935.1 Pseudanabaenaceae cyanobacterium LEGE 13415
GCGATCGTTGAAGGACTGGCGCAACGAATGATTCATAGCCAAGTTCCCAATGTTCTCAAAGGCAAGCGATTGGTTGAACTAAACATCAATTCATTGGTTGCTGGCTCAAAATATCGCGGCGAGTTTGAAGAACGAGTGCAGCAAGTCCTCGAAGAAATTACCCGCCACAATGATGAGATTGTGGTGTTTATCGATGAGATTCATACGATCGTCGGCGCGGGTCAGGGGGGAGGTGAAGGTGGCTTAGATATTGCCAATGTGTTTAAGCCTGCTTTAGCTCGGGGTGACTTAAATCTCATTGGAGCAACGACACTGAATGAGTATCAGAAATACATTGAGAAAGATGCAGCATTAGAGCGGCGCTTTCAGCCCGTGTTTGTTCCTGAACCGACGATCGATCAAACAATCAACATTCTGCGTGGATTGCGCGATCGCTTAGAAGCGCATCACAATGTGACTTTTCACGATGATGCTTTTGTGGCTGCGGCTCAACTTAGCGATCGATACATTACCGGGCGCTATCTACCGGATAAAGCGATCGACTTGATTGATCAAGCAGCAGCGCGGGTTCACATTCAGGCAACATCGCGCCCCTCTGACCTCGATGAACTCGAAGCAGAAATCAACCAACTTAAACGTGAGCAGGCTTACGCAACCTCACACAAACAGTTTGATAAAGCGAAAGCCTTTGAAGAACAAATCGCTGAGAAAGATCAACGCCTCACCGAACAGACCGACGCTTGGCGGCAGCAAATCGGGTCTCAGACTGCCGAAGTGCGTGTAGAACAAATTGCTGAGATTGTCTCTAAACTCACCGGGATTCCGGTAACAGAACTAACCGCAGAAGAAAAAGAGAAACTATTACAGCTAGAAGATCGGTTGCATCAGCGGGTGATCGGTCAAGAGCAAGCGATTCAATCGGTGAGCGATGCAGTCAGACTGGCACGAGCAGGACTTCGACAAGGACGTAGACCGATCGCAACTTTTCTCTTTTTGGGACCTACGGGGGTTGGTAAAACAGAACTGGCGAAAGCACTCGCAGAAGCAGTGTTTGGTGATGAAGATGCCATGATTCGGATCGACATGAGCGAATACATGGAGCGGCATACGGTTGCTCGATTGATTGGCGCACCGCCTGGATATGTGGGATACGAAGAGGGAGGACAGCTTACAGAACGGGTACGGCGGCGACCGTATAGCGTATTGTTACTTGATGAAATCGAGAAAGCTCATGCAGACGTGAACAATGTGTTGCTGCAAGTCTTTGATGATGGTCGTTTGACGGATGGAAAAGGGCGCGTAGTCGATTTTACTAACACGATTATCATTGCCACGAGCAACCTTGGTTCTGATTTAATCATGCGCGATCTTCAATCCGAAGTGAGGTTACGCAGTGATCTACTTAAAGCACAATTAATGGAGGTTTTGCGCTCTCATTTTCGTCCGGAGTTCCTCAATCGGATTGATGAAATTATTGTGTTCCATGCGCTCGATCGCGATCAAATCAAACAGATTGTGAAACTGCAACTGAATCAAGTTCAGCAACTTGCGGATGGGCAAAATATTACGCTGCACTTTGACGAGTCATCAATCAACTATCTCGCTGATGAAGGCTATCAACCCGAATACGGCGCACGTGAACTAAGACGACAGATTCGCCAGCAGTTAGAAACAAAGCTTGCCTCTGAAATGCTGCGCGGAAATATTCGCGAGGGGGATACGGTAACAGTTCGATATACGGGAGATGCGATCGAGTTTAATCAAGCTAAACCGTCTAACTCTCAGAATAGTTCTGACGCAGCTTTAAAGAAAGAAAAAGTAAGTAAAAGTGCGATCTAAACTGCAATCTAAAGGGTGTTATGGACTCTATGACGAATCACCTTGAATTAGTTCTAGCGATTCCTTAGAGGATCGCAACGAGGGCTGAATTTCTGAAGGCAATTCTACACAAAGTTCATAACACCTCTCTAGCGTTTATAGCTCACCCTGAACTGCACGAGCAATACTACAAGTGTGAGACGAAATTCGGCTCATCGCGCTGACCATTTCCAGATGAATCGCACTAGCATCTAAATCCGTTGGCGTACTGGAAGCTAGACTTTGCAGGTGCCGCAGTTGAACCTCGCGCTTGATCTGATTGAGATACTGACGATAAGCAAGCACCTCGTTCGCAATCTCTGAATCGTGAGTTGCTAGCCCTGCTAGCACCCGTTGTAGCAGTCCTAAAACTTCCTGATGATACGTCACCAAGTCTTCCCATTGAGAGGCAGCAAACGCAATCTGCTTTCGCTGTTTTCGACGAGCAAGCCGCATCAATTGTCGATCGACAATATCCCCGATCGCTTCTAGTTCGGTACTGATGTGCAGCAGAAAGAGTTCCCGGTGTGCCTGCTCTTCATTCAGCGTCTCGCCATCCAACTGAATCAAATAATTCTTAACGGCGGTTTCTAGCCCATCTAATTGATCATCCAGATCACCGATTTGTTTTGGAAGATTCTTCGTGTTCTCCTGAAATGCCTGAATACTAAGTTGCAGCATTTCAGTTGCGAGATCTGCCATTCTCAGCACTTCTCGCATCGCTTGTCCCAGTGCAACTCCTGGCACGCTCAAGGCATCAGGATCAAGATAGCGAGAGCCTTTCTTTTTCTTCGTGCGCTCTGGTTCCGGCAACAACCGCGTTGCCACGTCTGCTAACTGTCCTGCTAGGGGCAAAAATACAACTGCTAAAATCACATTGAACCCTAGATGTGCGATCGAAATTTGAGCCGATGGATTCGGCAGAACACGACTGAGTAGGTTCGCGATCGGATCGAGAAGCATCATTGCCACTGCAACTCCCACTAACCGAGTTCCGGTGTAAATGATGCCCAACCGTCGTCCAGCAATATTTCCTTGATTGAGGGCACTCAACAACGGAGTGACAGTGGTTCCAATATTCGCGCCCAGCGTTACCGCTAACGCGGCGGTTAAGGGCAATGCACCACCAGACGCGAATGCCATCACAATACCGATCGCGGCAATACTCGAAACAAAGACTGTCGCTAACACTGCACCCAAAAGCAACAATACCAGCGGCGACTGGGATAGGGTTTGCAGGATTGCATTCGTAATCGCACTATCTGCGATCGGAGCGCTGCTTGCATTAATCATTGCCAGTCCCACGAGAACAAAGCCGAAGCTGAATACGCCTCGTCCAACCGTTTGCAGTCGAGTGTGCTGAGTCAAAAGTGCGACACCTGCAAACACGCCCAGAAATTCTAGCGCATAGTCCGTAAAGTGAAAGGCGAGCAATTGCACCACGATCGTAGATCCGACGGCTGCACCGAGCAACATCACGATCGCGGTCGCGAGCGGTAAGAGTTGGGCACTGACCAATCCGATCATAATCGAAGCTGTGGCAGTAGAGCTTTGAGTCAGCATTGTGACCGCAACCCCAGAACCAAATGCAGCAAATGGACGAGTCGCCAGAGACATCATGATTAACTGTAGTCGTGCGCCAAATGCCTGCTGCATGGCATTAGTCACTTGTTTAACTCCATATAGGAGTAGCATCGAACCAGCCACCAGTAAGACCAACAGGTGGGTTGGATCGTGTGTTTTGAGCATTGATACACCTCTAATCAGCAAATCCTAAACAACAACGGTGACTTGATTGAGTACCGTTCTTTAAGAATAGGTTAAGAATAGATTAAATAAAAGTAATTTTGCACACTTGTATGGAATCAAACAGCCTACCTCGTAGAAATGAAGAAGCCTGTAAGACGTTGCAAGTTTATTCTCTGACTCAGTTCTTAATCAATTCATAAGGGCAAATTCTTCTGAAATTCTTTCGCGGTGCATCACATCTTAAGCATGATCCTGCCGAGCCAATAGCCATAGAGCTAGACGTTCTAGCCCAACTAAGGTAACAGTGATCCCAACTGCTAGCGCAAATAGAACAAAATTATTTTCATTGCCGGATTTGAGAGCAAAACTTAGGGCGGTAGAAACAGCAGGTGGGTGCATGATGTCAAGAACAATCATCAGCACGATCGTCAATACCATCGCACTACCAGCAGCGACATATCCTGAGCCGAAGCCCAAAAAGGTGAGCCATCCGATTGTGGCTGCCATCAGTTGAGCAGATACTAGGGTACGGACAGAATTTGTCTCATGGTGTGGGTCAAGATAAATCAGGAATGCGCTCGATGCAAGAGACGCGAACAAAAGGCGTTGCCGACTGAGGACTTCAACCAAAGCGAGGACACCCAAGACAACAACTGTTGGAGCAGTTGCAAGTAAGAGTTCCTCTTTCAGTCCTAGTCTACGTCTAATCGAGCGATTTGCTCCTTGAAGCGGCTTTAAGGTCGTTCGATTTCGACTCATCCTATCCTCGCGGGTGAAGGTTGTTCAGAAGCACGGCTTTGTTCTCCCTGCTGGATTTCACGCTCTAAGAAATAGTTCAACAAGGTTCGCAACAGCACAAGTGCCCCTAGGTTTAAGATATCTTGACGAGTAGGAGCAACGGCAGTTTGAAGGATGTCACTTGCAACGGTAAATTCTAATCCTAGTGCGAGGGATCGTCCCAACTGCAACCGAATGACCTCCGTAGCATCAATCCGCTGTTTGCGAGAAAACAATTGTCGCGCATAGTTAACAAAGCCACGAATGACAGCAGCCCCAATCACAGCCGCCGCCGCAATTTCCGCCCCGGCTGCTAAGTATCCGACAATTAACTTCAGCCAGCCTTCTAGAGGACTATCGGTTGCCCGTTCTGGGTTAGATTGTCCTGAACTGACATTCAGCAGCAGGACTAAACCCAAAATCAGCGCCAGCGGTAAGATCAAATTCACCAATGAATCTCTTGACGATTCTCGTTTCATTTCTAACCTCGATCTTCTGTGTAAATGCAGTGCATCGTGTGTTTCCTCCAAATGCTGAAAACGTTTAATCTTGCTGCTAGTTCAGTGCTTGGCGGCGATGCCAGAATACTTGCTTCAAGCTGAAGACAACTGCACACCAGCCAAGAACTAATCCTGCGTTTGCTAGCCAATTGATGAAAGACGACTGTGCTAAATGCCATTTTCCAGAAGCGATCGCCATTCCGACTAAGCTCATTGACGGAACCAGGTTCAACCCTAGATACACGCCAGTTAATAGCACCAACTGTTGAGCCGCGATAATTACAGATCCTGCGATCGCAGCAATCGAGGCTGCTAGAATCGATGATCCTGACAAACTCGAAAAATACTGCGCGACGGTTTGCGTATTCAAATCGAGTCCGGGTCTAGGTTGAACGACTTGCAGAAACCCGACCGCGATCGCAGCACCTAGGGCGACCGAAAAAAATCCAACGATCGCTGCAATAATTCCATTCAAACTCAACTGCCAGCGGCGCACAACCACTCCAAATGGAATACGAGCAAGCGGCTCAAAGTGAGGACCTAAAACCTGTCCAGCCAACACCAAAAACAAAGTATTTGTCCAAAACCCTGTTGCTGCCAGCGCTCCTGAACAAAACAGCATCACGAGAAAGTTAACTGTAACATTCGATTGTTCTCGCAGCAGATTTAGCATCTCTTCCCAAATTGTCTCACTCGATTCCCGATGAAGCGCTACATCGTTTTGGGAAGAGATTAGACTACTGTTCTGACTAGTCCGAATTAAACCAGACCTTGCTAGATCAAATTCGGTTAGTAGATTGAAGATTGCAGGGCTAACTGTATTCGTCGCTTGAATGGTCACAATGTCGCCTGGTGGTCTAATGGAAGCGTTGCGAGATAAACTTAGCCCAACGACACCATCAATCTGTTTGAGACGACCTAAGAGTGCCTCGGTGCGATCAGGTGGAACGATAGCTTCGATCGTGCGTGACATAAAGAATAATGGTGTGACACATTAGTAAGAGCGGTTCGATCTCATCTGACTAGCACTTGCCATGTAAGATTCTGCTGTCTCCTTGATATGAGATGGGTCAGCGGCATCCGCAAGTGTCTCTGGATCTGCCGAAGTTAAAATGAAACCAAATCCTACCTTGGCACAGAGATCCACGATCGTATATAACACCGTTTCGATTGGTGTTGGAATCCAAGCAAAGCCCTCTGTTCCCAATAACCAGATAATCGGATAAGCTGTCCACAGCACGAGTAGAATGTTTCGCATCTTTTTAAACAGGTTATTCACGCGAACGGAACGACGGGCAGCACTATGGGTGAATTCAGTGAGTAGTGAGAGAAAGATAGCAACAAATGCACCAGTGCTGATTGTCCACCATAAAAAGCTTGTTGGTGCTGCTTCTAAGTTCGCGACCAGTCCTGTAAGAATCATATACAGATCGGCTAATACTACCCCCGCAAGCAGCTTCAAGCGCAATCCCGCTAAAACCCCTAATTCAATCAATAATAATGGGGTAGTGATACTCCAGTCGATGTAACGCCCCAAAAAAATGCTTTCTCCCTTGAAATTAATCACGGTTAAATTGGTTGCCAGGGTTAAGTAGAGCGTGGCAGCGGTGAGGCAAATAAAGAAGCTTTCAAGATGGAACTCCATGCCTTCCCGTCTGCGGGTAGCGATCGCACGTGAGCCGAAAATACACGCGCCAATCACCATTCCGACAAAGCCAATCCAAAACCATAGTTGATTCATTGACATAATGATTGTAGCCCTATGTTGCTTCAATTAATAACTACATGGGTTCATCATCCTGACGGTGGCATGATGAACAGAGAGACTTCTGCTAAAGTTAGATCTCGGACAGGGTTACTAATTCATTCCTGCTGCGATCGCTTTGCAGAATCAATTAGAAAAAGATCGTACAGAATCAAGACTAATAGAAACCTGGGGATAGAATAGATAATAGCCCTATCCTATGGGGGAACAAGTTGAGCTTCGTCTAACTAAAGGAATAGTAAGGGCTAATGATGGCATCAGTGCAGAAAAACTGAAGCTAGCGAGAATTGTGCCACAATTGCTCAAAATTAGAAGAAGGAGTGTGGATCACGTCAAAATCCTGCCGAAAAACCAGATACAACTCTATCTGGTTTTCGGCTGTAACCGTTGCTTTGCATCAAGGATGCAACCATTATTAAACTTGAGAATTCTTCAGCCTGTGTTAAGCATTGCTTGTACTCTACACAGTTTTTATGTTACAAGAGAGAGGCATTAGCCTAGGGCTTTTCACATTTTCAAGTATGACCCTTGCCGCTGACATTCTCGAAGTTGCAGCTTAAATCAAGGTTGATTTCTACTTTGATAAATCTCAATCTGAACGATTCCTTCTATTTCAGTGGCTCTCCTCTAGAACACTATTACAACTAGAATAACCAAACATACAATCACTAAGTTAGCATTGTTACAAAGTAGACTAATCTGCTCTCTGAGAATAGCTTAAGCCCTAATCTCAAAGCAAAACCCGTACTACTTCTCTCGTCATAACTAAGCACGCAGGAATTTTGATGATTAACGACACTGACTTGCAGCATTTACAGCGATGTATCGAGCTAGCGACCGAGGCATTAGCGGGAGGCAATCAACCGTTCGGCTCTGTCCTTGTTGCTGCCGATGGAACCGTCCTTGCTGAGGACTACAACCGCATTGCATCGGGCGATCCCACTTGCCATCCTGAGATTGCGTTAGCACGCTGGGCAGCAGCAAATCTGACCCCAGCAGAACGAGCGACCGCAACCGTTTTTACCTCTGGCGAACACTGCCCGATGTGTGCCGCTGCTCATGGTTGGGTGGGTCTGGGTCGTATTGTGTATGTGAGTTCCGCTGAACAACTCGCAACCTGGCTTACCGAATTCGGAGTTCCGACCCCGCCCGTCCGTTCCCTACCGATTCGGGAAATTGTTCCTAATCTGGTGGTAGAAGGTCCATTTGCCGAACTCGCTGAACAAGTTCATGACTTGCAGCGTCGATTTTATAGCTAATTGATAAGAAGAAAGATCAAGTTCAATCTTGGTCTTTTTTTGTGTTGAGTCATATCTTGCGGAATTTTGGCAGACTTGTGCAAGTTCACCACTTTGTCGTGAAGCGCTGTGATCGATAACGATCGCAGATAAAGCGATCGCTAGCCAAATCTACGTCCTCGGTAGGAATCGTTGAAGATAAACGCGAAAAAAACAATGAAGGTGTGATTGCTATGTACACAGAAAATAGAGAAGCACCACAACTGCCAATACAGCTATAAAGATGTAGCCGAAACTTGTACACCTTTAATACGGGCTAAAAACAGCAAGTTCTTGCAGCGATTTTTTCTCCATCAACGTTACTACCAAGAGGAGAATGCTTATCGGCTTGAGATTTTATTCGAGAGCAACAATTAAAATTTCTACGCTCAAGAAGTATGCTGATTTTGCTTTCCCTGAGAATTATTATGGTGACTGAGAATAACCTAATTTCGAGTTTAATCACGTTGTAGATAGGACGAGTTTGCTAGGAATAAATGAATCTGTATAGATGCAATAAGAAAAAGATGTATCAGAAACTACTGTTTGAGAATTTTTAGCTCAGTTAATACGGTATTCTGATTTCAATTCGGTTTGAAACCTCTTTGACTCTATTAGTCGAGTCTCAAATCGATGGTATAAGTACGTTTTTCCCCCAGCCCAGATTTCTGAAAAATTTGCCACACAGGAGAGCTATAGCATTTCTGTCTTTTCCCAGCTTGGACAGTAGTGCTGCTAGTTACTTCTCGAATTGCTGTGGCAACTGCAAATCACATGGTAAACAACATGGATACCTCAACAAAGCAAGAAGCAGCTATTGAGCATGGCGTGTATTCAAGCTGCATGGCTACTTCAGCCGATTTCAATCTCTGGTCTAGGTTAGTCAGGCAGCAAATGCTGGGCTGTCTGCAAAAACGTTCTAAGCTATTACCTTTGCAGAAAACTATCTAGCGATCGCGTTAGAGGTGCTGAACAAGAAGATTGAAAGCCTCTTCGCTCTTGTTACTTTCTTTCCCGGCAATTCATTTTTTGGAACCCTCAGAGGATAACTCCATGCTCAAGTTCTGCATGGGGCAACTAGTTCATGCTCTAGTTCTAAACAATGACGGTGAGAATACTTCTGAAACTGTCCTTATTGATTGATTCACCATGACCAAACCCTTTCGTCGGCGAGAATTTCTGATTTTTGGCTCTACTGTCGCTGGGAGCATTCTGCTTAAGTCTTGTGGCGCTCCACCTACTACTATGACAGAGCGATCGACGAGTTCCACAGCGTCTCCTGCATCCAATACGAACCCATCCGGTAACACC
>JADEXW010000782.1 GCA_015206935.1 Pseudanabaenaceae cyanobacterium LEGE 13415
ACAGCCATTAGTGGCAATCACCGGACAAGTCGGAACCGATCGAATGCACATCGAATCACATCAATATCTAGATCTCGTAGCAATGTTTGCTCCTGTGACAAAGTGGAATGCTCAGATCGTGCGACCGAGTAACACCGCTGAGATTGTTCGTAAAGCCTTCAAAATTGCTCAAACTGAAAAGCCCGGAGCCGTTCATATTGATTTACCTGAGAACATTGCTGCAATGCCTGTCGAAGGTAGACCGTTGATCTGTAACAACATTGAAAAATCCTTTGCTTCTTTCCGTAGTATCGAGAAAGCTGCTGCTGCGATCAATGATGCTGAAAATCCATTGATCTTGGTGGGAAATGGAGCAATTCGGGGTGATGCTAGTGAAATGCTGATCAAGTTTGCCACTCGATTAAACATTCCGGTTGCAAATACTTTTATGGGTAAAGGGGTGATTCCTTACCCGCATCCTTTAGCACTCTGGGCAGTTGGACTACAGCAACGCGATTATATTAGCTGTGGATTTGATCAAGCTGATTTAGTGATTGCGATCGGGTATGACTTGATCGAGTACTCTCCGAAGAAATGGAATCCAGAAGGTAAAATCCCCATTATTCACATTGGTAGCACCCCTGCTGAGGTTGATAGTAGCTATATGCCGATCGCGGAAGTCGTGGGCGAAATTTCTGACTCACTGCAAGAGATTTTGTATCGCTGCGATCGAGATGGGAAACCTGATCCTCATGCGCTTAATTTGCGTGCTGAAATCCGCAGTGACTATGCTCAATATGCAGACGATCAGGGCTTTCCGATCAAGCCTCAAAAGCTGATTTACGACTTGCGGCAAGTCATGGGAGCCGATGACATTGTAATTTCCGATGTGGGCGCTCATAAGATGTGGATGGCGAGACATTATCACTGTCATCGTCCCAATACTTGCATTATCTCGAACGGATTTGCAGCGATGGGCATTGCAATTCCGGGCGCGATCGCAGCAAAACTGGTTCATCCCGATCGTAAAGTTGTAGCGGTTACAGGGGATGGTGGTTTCATGATGAACTGTCAGGAGCTAGAGACTGCGCTGAGAGTTGGGACTGCTTTTGTGACGATTATCTTTAATGATGGGGGCTATGGATTGATTGAATGGAAGCAAGAGAATCACTTTGGACATTCCTCATTTATCAAGTTTAGCAATCCGGACTTCGTCAAATTTGCAGAAAGCATGGGATTAAAAGGCTATCGAGTGCAATCGGTCGCGGAACTGATTCCCACATTAAAAGAAGCACTTGATCAAGATGTTCCAGCCGTGATTGATTGCCCGGTGGACTATCGGGAGAATTTGCGCTTCACTCAGAAAGCAGGCGATTTGAGTTGTGCAATTTAAAGGAATGTTTTAAGGGTTATCGTTTATTGCAACATCCGCCCCGGAATGAATTCGGGGCTAATGGAACGAAGTCCACTGAAGGGGACTAAGAGCCAATCAAAACCGCGTCTCTAGTCCTTTTCAAAGGACTTCGCACTGTTAGCCCGGACTTCCAGTCACGGGCGGATGAGTGCAATGAACGACACAATTCAAACATCCTCTTAGAATATCCACATACCGATGAGGGATTAAGAGATGCAACCTCCTACCGAAGTCGAAACTCTAGAACATCCTAGCCCGGTTGCTGCTCGAATGATGTTGGCAGCATTACCAGATTCAATTCGTGAGGCTTTTGAAAGACGCGCTCAACAGATTGACTATCCGATCGAAGCAGTGGTCGAGATGGCATTTGCGAGTTTTTTAGACAGCGAAGCACTACGCTTTGAGGATTGCAAGCCTCGATATTGAGGAGACTTAGATTGTTTTGCAGAACTGCGATCGCTGCAATAGAAACTCAGCCCAATATTGTGATTGCTTAATGAGTTGATTTCGTTGCTCTGGAGTTGTCCAAACTTCATCCCAGTGATAGTACCAACTGCCTAGAAGCCGTTGTAGTTCAACCAGTTCAGCCGCAAATTCGATCTCTAAATTCGGAGCCGTCCACTCAATCAAAAACTGGCTTTCTCGAATCAAATGAATGACGACAGCCGATTGCTCTCCCCGCAAACTCAGTGAGTGAATTCGGGAGAGATTAGAAGCTAATGCGCCCAAACGAGTGGAAACATCTACTTCTTGATATCGGTTTCTCAGTGCTTCCCAATCGATGACAGTCATGAGCTTTCTCCTAAAAATCGTTGTGTGATTTCTAAGATGCGATCGCGAATCAAGGGGGATTGGATGATCATTGAGCGATTTCCTTTATTTGTAATCTCTAACATTCGTGTGGCTCTCGAAAATAGATTCACTGCTGTTGGGAGGTTAAATCA
>JADEXW010000783.1 GCA_015206935.1 Pseudanabaenaceae cyanobacterium LEGE 13415
TATTCCGATAATGTTTTGTCATCGCTCTTCTTGAAACTTTACTCTAACAGGTCTGATGACTTCTTTCATTCTGCTTTGAGAGCGACTTGAAACAATTTAGAAGAACGTGAGCAAATTTTGATATTTCTGTAGATTTTATCGCAGTGTCGGAAAGGACGATCGGGTGCGAAATCAAGAAGATTCGTTATATTGAAAGCCACCGATTTGCAGTGGGATTATGTTGGGGAAATCAAAAAGCCGAAGAGTCGCAGCGTTACTTGCGATCGTGGGAGCCGTTCCGGTGTTTGGCGGCTTCCATCTGGTCGGATTGCACAAACTGTATTTGGGGCAGCGCTGGTGGTGTTTGATTTATCTGGCGTTGGCGCTGACAGGAAGTAAGATTGCCTGGATTGCGGCGCTATTTGATGCGGTTTTTTATTTGATTCAAAATCCGGATGAGTTTGATGTGAATTTTAATGATGAAGCGATCGCGGTTCCGGGGACGATCGGGACACAATCAAATGCAGTGGTGAATGTTTCGGAAAGTTTGCGAGAACTCGATCAGCTTCGCCAAGATGGTTTAATTTCAGAATACGAATTTGAACAAAAACGTCGGAAATTGCTCGATCGAATTAAATAGATGCTCAATTGGTTTTCTAAGGCGCTACTCAAATCTAAAATTCAAAACGATCCGTATTATCGATTTCAATCTTTAGCAGAAATTCGGATCGCGGCGGATTTAGGTATTCAAATTGATGTGAATCAGGCAAGTGTGGATGATTGGTTAAGATTGCCTGGATTGTCGATTCATCAGGCGAAAACCTTGACGCAATTGAGTGAGTTAGGGGTGCAATTTGTCTGCATTGAAGATGTAGCAGCGGCGTTAGGAGTTTCACTTCAACGGATGAAACCTTTAGAACCTGTGATGAAATTCTGCTATTACGATCCGAATAGTTTACATCAGATTCAGCGAGTGAATTTGAACACTGCGACGGCGAATGAATTAATGCAAATTCCAGAGATTCGATCGGTATTAGCAAGAGCGATCGTTAGAAATCGCCAAGTTCAAGGCAACTATAAAAACCTAATTGATTTACAACAGCGGCTCTCTCTACCGAGTTCTTTAATTGCCGAATTAATGCACTATTTACGCTTTTGAACATGACGATCGAAGGAAAAGCCACGTTCCATATCGGTAGTGCATTCTACAATCCCAATGCAGAAACGGTAAGAGATTTAGCAGTACTTGCAGCAGCAGTGTATCGACGCGATCGCGGAAAACTACGGGTGTTAGATGCGATGGCGGGATGCGGAGTACGATCGCTGCGATATGTGTTAGAAAGTCAAGCCGATTTTGCGTGGGCAAATGATAGTAATTCGGATATTCAAACTGTATTAAATGAGAATTTAGCGAATGGTTTGAAGACTGAACAATATCAAATTAGCGATCGAGATGCGATTCGAGTCTTTTTCGATTGCTATAACCATCAGGATTATTATGATTTAGTCGATGTTGATGGTTTTGGTTCTCCGGTTCCGTATGTTTATGCCAGTTTAAGCGCGTGTTCGATCGGCGGTTTAATCTATCTCACCAGTACAGACGGACGAACGGTGACGGGTCGCGCTTCAGAGAATTGCGTGGCGGATTATGGCGCAGTTGCTCGAATCCATCCAGCCGCTCATGAACAAGGATTGCGCTTGATTCTGGGAAATGTGCAGCAACAAGCCGCTTCTCGTGGAATGGGTATCGTTCCTGTGTTTTCTTACTTTACGGGACAAACCTATCGCGTGATGGTTCGGTTAGTTTCTTCGATTCAATTGACTGAGCAGAACTACGGATTTTTGGGCTTTTGTCATGAATGCGGAACTTATTATCAAGTTGATTGGCGAAAATTAGGTCGATCGAACTGTTCGTTAGATCAACGATCGCTGGTTTTAAGTGGCGCAATGTGGCTAGGCAACTTACACGATGCAGATCAAATTGCAGAAATGATCAACGTTGCAAAAGATTGGAATTGGACAACGCAAGTTCGATTATTGGAATTGATGTACGCAGAAGCGGAAATGCCGCCGTACTTTTATACATTAGGCGAGATCGGACGACGGGGAAAATTAGACATTCCGAAATCGAATTATTTGATTCAAACGTTGCAGAATTGGGGCTACCGAGCGAGTTTGACCCATATCGATCAAGAAGCGATTAAAACCGATGCTGATTTACCAACTTGTATTCGAGCCGCGAAATCATACTCCCCTGGTCGGAGTTAAGTTGACTAAACTGCAAGGGACAGATTACCCTAGAAACAGGAATAACCGAAATTTGTGAGTTTTGGATTCCGATCGCTCTAAAGCAAAAG
>JADEXW010000784.1 GCA_015206935.1 Pseudanabaenaceae cyanobacterium LEGE 13415
GCTTCTTGGTCTTTTTCGGACAGTTGTTGAAGCGCTCTTGCCAAACCAGACGGTACTTCGTTGATACCGACTGCCAGCTTGGTTGCAACTCCATTAATTGCTCCAGCGATTTGTGCAATAAGTTGCTCTTTCGAGGGCAGATCAGCAATTGCTTTGAGATCTGCTTCTCTCAGAACTTTGCCATCCATCACGCCGCCACGCATCTCGGTCTTTTTGGATGCCTTTTGGAACTCTTGATAAGCCTTGATTGCACCACCGAGATCGTCTTTGACCATGACAAACGCGGAATCACCTTTCAGTAATTCGCCCACCGCTTGCCAACGATCGTCGCCTTCGGTTGCTTTTTCCATGAAGGTGTTTTTTGTCACTTGACAAATTGCACCTTTTGGACGCAAGCGATTCCGTAAATCTGAAATTTCCGCTACGGTCAAACCACTGTAGCCAATGATAAACATCAACTGTGATTCGTTCAGCGTTTCTTTCAGACCTTCAACGATCTCTTTCTTGTTCGCTAACGTTCTTCCCACTCTTTCTCACCTCCTGGTTTGGGATGTAGAGAATATCCAAAAACAAAAAACTCGACCTTGTAAAAAGCCGAGTTCGCATGATTTCTTGAGAACACAAAAACCTGTGTCTTGGAAAATCAAACCTCGGCAGGACATTAAGTGAAAAACTCACACCCGCTGTCTTTGGTTTGGATATTCAGTTGAAAAACTTGTGTCTAGGCGGCATCTCCGACTTTGAGGTCACGCAACGCATTGATATCGACCTCGATCGAAGGTCCCATCGTTGACGAGACATACATTGTACGCCAATACCGTCCTTTTGCGCCAGAGGGTCGATTTCTGTCGATCGTTTCTTGCAGCGCTTTCAGGTTGGTGAGCAAATCCTCGGCTGAGAAGTTCGCTTTTCCAAAGAGGACGTGAACGATTCCGGTTCGGTCTGCCCGGAATTCGAGCTTCCCGGCTTTGAATTCTGCGATCGCTTGCGCTAAGTCAAACGTCACGGTTCCGCCTTTCGGGGATGGCATCAAACCACGCGGACCCAAGACCCGACCCAATTTTGCGACTTGCGGCATCACATCTGGAGTTGCAATCAGCAGATCGAAATCCATCCGTCCTTTTTGGATTTCATCGATCAACTCTTCCGAACCTGCGATATCGGCACCCGCATTCGTTGCTGCGGTTACATTTTCGCCTCGTGCAATCACCGCGACTCGGACTTCTTGTCCAGTTCCCTTCGGAAGTGCGACCGTGGTTCTTAACTGTTGGTCGGTGTACTTTGGATCAATGCCGAGACGGATATGAGCTTCTGCGGATTCGGGAAATTTCGCCGTTGCAGTCTCTTTCAGTAGCTCTAAGGCTTCTAGAGGAGTGTAAGCCTTATCTTCGACTTTGGCACGTAACTCTCTCGTGCGCTTGGATAGTTTTTTTACCATGTGTCTCCTGGGGTGAATCGCGAGAAAAATCTCTCCCCCGAATAAAGGGTTAGTCGGTGATGGTCACGCCCATGTTACGAGCGGTTCCTTCAATGATTTTCATTGCCGCTTGAACATCATTTGCGTTCAGGTCAGGCATCTTGGTTTTGGCGATATCTTCCAATTGAGCGCGGGAAATTTTGCCCACTTTCTTTTTGTTCGGCTCACCAGAACCTGTTTCAATTCCAGCCGCTTTTGCAATCAATTTCGATGCAGGCGGGGTTTTGAGAATGAACGTGAAACTGCGGTCTTCGTAAACTGAGATCTCTACAGGAACGACCATACCCGCTTGGTCTGCGGTTCTAGCGTTGTATTCCTTGCAGAACATCATGATATTCACCCCATGCTGACCGAGCGCAGGTCCGATCGGTGGCGCGGGGTTCGCCTTGCCAGCATTAATCGCCAGCTTGATCACTGCGGTAACTTTTTTAGCCATCGATTCTGACTTTCTCTAAAGTCGATTAAATTTTCTCTACTTGGTTCACTTCGAGTTCGACCGGGGTTTCTCGCCCAAAGATCGACAGAAGTGCTTTGAGCTTGTTCCGCTCTGGGCTGACTTCGATCACTTCCCCTTCAAAGTCCTTGAATGGACCTGAAAGCACCGTAATCTTATCGCCTGTTGCCATGTCGATTTTTCTGACTGGCTCCTGCTCTTGAGACTGTTTGAAGATGCGTTCGACCTCTCCATGTCCCAATGGCATTGGTTTCACGTGACCACGTCCGCGTCCGTAACGGCGTTTCTGTTCCGCGCCGACGAAGTTGATCACGTTGGGAGTATTCTTAATTACCTGCCACGTTTCATCATCCATCACCATCTTGACGAGGACGTATCCAGGGAAAACTTTCTCGGCGAATTCC
>JADEXW010000785.1 GCA_015206935.1 Pseudanabaenaceae cyanobacterium LEGE 13415
TATAAGAGAAAGGGGTTGATGCCAGTCGAACTCAATCCCAGAGGGAATCGTATTCATTCGATTGCTAACCGTCATCCCAGTCGCGATCGTCTTGATGTTGATTTGAGCGATCGCATCCGTCTGCGCCACCGCATTCAACTCTCGCCCAAAAGAGTACTGATGCACAAAGGGAACGTGCAGATAGTCTAAAGAGTTCTCAACGGCTCTTGTCCAATGAGCATTCCAGCTTTCGTACTGAATCACATAGCGATCGTTGTTCTCCAACAAGCTCGATGGTAACTGGAGTCCTGGTGCATTTCCTGTACCTGTGAAGACCCAGACCAAGCCTGCAATGATTTTGGTCGGAAAGCTTACAGCGGAGAGCTGCGATCGCTGTTTCTCATTCAGGGCATTGAGCGGAACACGGGTACAAGCGCCATCTGATGCAAACTGCCATCCATGATAAGGACATTCGAGACAACCTGTTTCGGTGACTTGTCCAAGAGAAAGCGCCGCCCCCCGATGCGGACAACGATCGAGCAATGCAGCAATTTCTCCTGCTTGATTGCGAAACAACACAAGCGATTCACCGGCAAGCTCAACTGGGACGGGCATTGAGCCAATTTCAGCTACAGGCAACACGGGTGTCCAAAAGTTAGGAAACATATCGAACATGATTGAATTTCTCCTGAGAAGTTAAGAATTAGATTTCGCAAATCGAGAATTTCGGACTAGCATCAGTGCTGCAATCGAGAGCAAGATTGCTCCCATCCAATAGGGCGCACCTGTGCTGATGCGATCAAACTTCAGCCCTGCGATCGCTGGACTTAGAATCAGAGTTAAACTCGCGATCGCTTGAATTGCTCCCATCAAGAACCCTTGCTCTTGTTCAGATACTCCTTTTGATAGCCGACTGAGCAAGGTTGGAGAAGCAATCCCAAAACCAACAGAATTAAACGTAAGTGCGCCATAAAGTAGCCCGATGGATGGCGCGATCGCAACGCCGCTATAGCCCAAAACCATCAACCCTAATCCGACGACAATCAGCTTTCGTTCAGCGACTCGTTTAAGCAACGGACGAATCGCAATCCCTTGCATCAGGACGCTAATCACCCCCAAATAGCTAAACAAAATCGCATTCTGCACGATCGATAACTCAAACCTTTGAGCAGTCAACACTTGCAGATTAGAACGCAAGCCATTTTCCGCAAAGTTGAGCAAGAAAGTCACAATCAAGAGCAGTTTCAGCGAGGAACGTTGAAATGCTTTAACAATCTGCATCACTGGATTAAGATTGACCCACTGAAGAGGTTCTTTTCGCCGTTGAACAATAGATAACGATTCCGGTAATCCAAACCACACGAGCAAGGCAGTGACTAGATAGAGTCCTCCAGCCACGATCGTGGGCGCTTGCAAACTGATTCGACTCAAGCCTCCACCGAGTCCAGGACCTAAAATAAATGCCAATCCCAACGCAACTCCAAGCAATCCAAAGTTCTTGGCTCGATGCTGTCGTGGTGTAATATCTGCGATATAAGCTTGACCTACAAGCAGGTTTCCCCTAGTTAGACCATCGAGAAAGCGAGACACCAGAACTAGCTCGATCGTCGGAGCAACGCCCAGCAGCAGACTCGCAATCATGCCGCCCAAAGTACTTATCAGCAGAATCGGTCTTCGACCATAACGATCGGACAAATCTCCTAACAATGGACTCACAGTAAATTGACCGATTGCAAAGGCAGTAAAGGTCAATCCCACCGCAAACGCTTGATTATTGAATTGCCGAACCAGCGGAGGAATCAGCGGAATCAGAATTCCCGTCGCTAAGAAATCAAGAAAAACAACCAAGCAGATGAACAGCAACCTCGATCGATCTGACCATCGAGCAGAATTGACCTCAAAAGGGTTTGACATTGCCATCCTCCGTCTAATTTAACCTAATTTTAGGTAGGTAATGCAAGCAAAAAAATTAAGCTTCCAATGCCCCATGTAGTAACAGAGCAATCAAATCCGCAATTAATTCCTGCTCTGTTTTAACTCCATATCTTTTGACAAGACTCAGCGCTTCGATCGATGCCAAAAATGTTCCTGCAATAAACCCTGGATCACCCGTTAATCGTTCGGTGTGACGAACGAAAACCGCTTCCATCGGTGCAAAAGTACATCGTCGCATTGCTGCTTCGAGTTGACTTGCTTTTTCAGGTGCTAAATCCGGCAAATCCGTCCGAATCATCCGACTTGCATTAATCGGAGGTTGAAAGATCAGCCACATCCCGACCCGCATCAAACAATCCTCCAGCGCAGACGAACCACTCGATATGATTTGCTCAAATGCCTGCCGTCGTCGTTCTAGAT
>JADEXW010000171.1 GCA_015206935.1 Pseudanabaenaceae cyanobacterium LEGE 13415
ATAAATTGGTTTCCCGTCCAGATCGATCGTTAACTCACCCAATGCGCTTACAATCGTTTGATTGTTAATGCGATCTCCCCGTTGAAGTTCCCACTTCTGATAAATCTGGATGCTTACAGGCTTTGCAGTTAGTGAGGGCTGAGCTTTCGCGAATTGGCAAGCTGTGAGACTACCAATCATCAATCCGCTCAACCATCCTTGAATGATCTTCATAGTATTGGAGGGCTAAAGTAAAGAACCAGAACACTGCTGAGTTTGCGGAACTAATCGCACACCGACATAGTTATCGTCTTCATACAGGACGATGACCCAAATCTTGGGATCGGACTCAAGCGGATAAACCTCGCGTTCTGCTGTAGCCCCAGCCCGAACGGTGATTGGCTTCAATTTGCAGTAGGGTGCTTTTAGAACGCTTCGGACTTTCGCTTTGGTCGCTCCTTCTGCGATCGTCATCAGCTTCAGAATCCGCTCTCGACTCAGCAAAGCATCAGGCGTAATGATTTCTGCACACTGAAGCTCATCAGTAGAAGTGAACGCTGCGATCGGCAGCAAATTGGGATTGAATTGCCACAAGAGTTTGACTGATGCAGCCGCGATCGCACTCAGTACCAGCAGTACGATCGGAACTCTGGGATAGTTCTGTCTGTGTTTCTGGGTCATAGTGCCAACACTGCGACTAGCAGCCCTCCGAAGAGACAACCCAAGTTCCAGAGCAGTTTCTTCTTCCAAGGAGCGAAGACGACAACCATCAAAACGCTGATGCCGCTAATGGCGAGCGCAATTCCAGAAAGTAGAAGGGCAAGGGGCTGAAGGTAGACATTCAAGGCATAGCGAATTAGACCACCCAGTAAAAAGGCAAAGCCTCGGACGAGTAATGGATTGAGCGAGTTCTGCTCCGCATTGCGAGAAACAACATTCAACTTTCGCTCCTGGGAAGATTGATCGAACGAGTCGCTTGTGTTGCTGCTCTGTCTGGAATTTGCCATGTCAGCATGAGAACCTTGTCGCTGTGTTGGCTCAATAGGGTGAGCCGAAATTGAAGAGTCAGAAGGAATGCGACGATCCTGAAGATCTGAAAAGGAACGCGGAATCGGCTGGGACGAATTTCGCGACATCGGCTTGTCTACATCTTGTGCTTGATCGGCTTGGTAGAGCGTGACGAGATCGAGCGATAGCACTTTTAACAGCGATGCCTTGATGGATCGACTGCGACGAGCAAGAACAAGCTGCCGTTCAGTCGATCGCTTCCGATAGGTTTGAGGTTGCCGTTTTGGATGAGGCATGAGAAGAATCTCCAGTCGTCTCCAAACGAAGAATTGCTTTAGAACAAGAGTATCATATTTAAGATCTGAGAGTTTTAATTTTTAGAATTTATGAGTTTTAACCTCTGAAAGTGCGATCGCCCTGGTTCAGTGCTAGGGTTGGATTGTTCAATAACAGTGATTGAAGTCGGGTGTTACAGGAGAACGATCGCTCTGGGCGGTTGGCGCGGTTAGTGAAGCGCTTGCGGGAAGATGCCAGCACGTATGTTTTTGGCGCTCAACTTGGCGTGACGCACAGCACGATTCGCCGTTGGGAGAGTGGGCAAGGCGGCATTAATGAGGAAGCGATCGAGAAATTGAGCGATGGTACGGGCATTCCTCCTGATACGATTCGGGCTTACCTCAGAGGCAATCTCAGTCTTAGGGTTTGTCTTGGGCTTGAGGAGCCAACCCAATCAGAAGCGCAAACCGTGATCGAACATCTACCGATGCTGTCAGCGCAAGAATTATTGGCGGTCTTGGAAGCCGCGATCGCCCAACTTCTTAAACGGTTGCCCAATGTTCGACCGGAAGTGACCCAGATCCTACAGGCGGCAATTAATCTGTTGGGAGTTCCGCGATCGTCAAACCGCTCAACCACTTCCGAGGCATTAGAATCTGCGGCAGAAAGATTTTTGCCGCGCACGATTCAGGATGCGCTCCTGGATGAAATTGAAGCGCGATATGGCAGTGTGAATTCGAGAACGATCGCGCAGTTTGCTGAGGAAGTTGGGATTCAGCCGAGCGATCGCTTAGTTCAACTGATCCAAGGAGAAAAAACAGAGAATGTGGATTTAACAAAACTGCAACCCTATTTACAGAAGTATTCAAACCAGCGCTGGAGCGTTGAAGAACTGCTCCAGTTGGCTCATTCCAAGCACCAGGAGTGACCCAGACAGTAAGCCAAACAACAGAAACTCTGTACTCCCATATCTTGTCTTGCCCACGTTTGTTTAAGAACAATCAGATATAATTTGGCGATCCGAGAGAATTCTCTTTATAAATTATAATATTTGTAGCCCCCTTTCCAGTTAGAGATGTTAGAAAAGGAACAGTGATTATTCGGAGTGTCCTAATGAAATATGTATCAATACTCACGCTGATTGAGTAGTTCTTAAGAACTATTTGCAGGTCTACTGCACTTTTCTCATAACCATCATTGCTGCATAAGTTTTGACGAAGAATAAAATGCTTTCAAGATTTAGGTAGCCCATCATCAAGTATCTTCAGTTGAACAGTTCCACCCCCAGCAGTTCAAAGTATGAATATCTTCGATTTCCGCGATCGCCTCGTCCACAATTACTCTGAGTATGTTACTAGCTTCATTCAAATCCAGGACGACCGTATTCGGCAGAGAGTTGAAGACAGCTTTGATGCTGGCATCTTATGGCCCGATCCTTTAATTCAACTCAATCCTTCCTTTGAGTCGGGTGGCTGGGTGGATGACCTTGTAGCGGAGGGAACTCTTCATTCTGAATGTTCGCGTATCTTTCGAGTCAAAAAAGATGAACCCCCTCATGAGGGTAAATCCCTGCGATTACACAAACACCAGGCAGATGCCATCCGAACGGCTAAAGGTGGACATAACTATGTTCTGACGACGGGGACAGGTTCAGGTAAAAGTCTGTCGTACATCATTCCGATTGTAAATCACATCCTTCAACAAGGAAGAGGGCAGGGAATTCAGGCTATCGTGGTTTACCCGATGAATGCTTTGGCTAACAGCCAAGCTAAAGAACTGGAGAAATTTCTGTGTCAGGGATATGAGCAGGGGCAAGAACCTCTGACATTTGAGCGCTACACTGGGCAGGAGTCAGAGGAAACTCGACGAAGAATTTTGGCAAATCCGCCTGATATCCTGCTCACAAATTACGTCATGCTGGAGCTAATTTTGACTCGACCCAGAGAGCAGGATTTGATTAATGCTGCACAGGGACTGCGTTTCTTAGTTCTGGACGAACTGCATACTTATCGAGGTCGGCAGGGGGCTGATGTCGCGCTTTTAGTTCGACGAGTTCGGGATCGTCTAGCCAGCGAACAAATGCAGTGTGTAGGAACCTCTGCAACAATGTCTAGCGCAGGGACGTATGAGGAGCGCCAAGCAGCAGTAGCAGATATTGCTTCACAGCTTTTTGGAGCGAAAGTGCAGCCAGAGCATGTTATCGGTGAAACTCTTAAAAGAATCACTCCAGAGCATGACCTGCAAGACGATCAATTTACTCAGCAATTGATAGAGCGAATTGCTGATCCAAATCGACAGCCTCCCCAGGATTATTTTGAGTTTACTGCTGATCCCCTTTCAGCTTGGATTGAAAGTACGTTTGGGATTAGAACCGAAGTTAACAGTTCACGATTAGTTCGCGCTCAGCCCCGTAGTTTGGAGGGCAAGGGAGGGGCAGCGTCTGATTTAAGACAAGTTACAGGACTTCCCCTTGAGCAGTGCGTAAAGGCACTTCAGGCTGGTTTGTTAGGAGGGTATCAGTGCGATCCTAATCCTGAAACAGGTTATGCTCCTTTCGCCTTCCGCTTACACCAGTTCATTAGCCGAGGAGATACGGTTTATAGTTCTCTAGAGCCTGAAGTTGAGCGACATATTACCTTGCAAGCCCAGCAGTATGTTCCTGGAGATCGCGATCGCATCCTCTTACCCCTTGTCTTTTGCCGAGAGTGCGGGCAAGAATACTACTGTACCCGAAGAACATACGATTCTGACTCTGATCAGTGGAGGCTAGAGCCGCGCAATTTAACTGATGCTTCTAATGAGGTTACTAGCGAAGCAGGCTTTCTGTATATCAATACAGCAAACACATGGTCTGATGATTTTGAGACATTGATCGATAAACTACCTGATGATTGGCTGGAGGAGCATCCGAAGAAGGGAACTCAAATTCGGAAGAATCGCTTGACGGATTTGCCTCAACCATTACATATCAAGAAAGATGGCTTTATTGGCAAAGAAGGTCTGAAAAGCCATTACCTGAAAGCACCCTTCAAATTCTGCTTGAATTGTGGAGTATCGTATGGCGCTAGGCAGGAATCGGACTTTGGAAAATTAACCTCATTAGGTTCTGAGGGACGTAGCACAGCGACAACAATTCTTAGTCTGTCTACAATTTTGAGTCTAAAACAAACGAATCTCGAAGACACTGCTAAAAAACTGCTCAGTTTTACAGACAATCGGCAAGATGCTTCCCTTCAAGCAGGTCATTTCAACGATTTTATAGAAGTTGGACTGCTACGAGCTGCTCTCTACAGGGCAGTTGAATTGGCAGGAGCAAATGGATTGCGCCATGAAGAAGTTGCCCAAAGAGTATTTGATGCTCTAAATCTGCCACTGCCTTTATATGCTAGCGATCAGTCTGTGCGATTTCAGGCACTAGCAGATACACAACGAGCATTACGAAACGTCTTGGGCTATCGTCTCTATTTGGACTTGAAGCGAGGATGGCGGATTACCTCTCCAAATTTAGAACAGTGCGGCTTGCTAGAAATCAAATATTTGTCTTTGCAGGAGGTCTGCGAAGCAGAAGATATATGGCAGAATTGCCATCCTGCTTTAGCAATGGCTCAACCCAATACACGAGCGAAAGTTGCAAAAGTTTTACTTGACTATATGCGACGTGAACTAGCAATCAAGGTGGACTACCTGAACGATCTTTACCAAGATCAGGTTCGGCAACAAAGCTCTCAAAAACTGATTTCGCCCTGGGCGATCGACGAAAATGAACGAATGGAACACGCTGCGATTTTACTTCCCAGAGCAAGGGGCAAAGATGACTATCGTGGATACGTTTACCTCTCTGCTAGAGGTGGGTTTGGTCAGTATCTTAGACGACGAGGGACGTTTGAAGAATTTCAAGAACGCCTTAAGCTAACAGATACAGAAGTTATCATTGAGAACCTGCTAGAAGGCTTAAAGGAAGCAGGGCTTGTTGAGGTTGTACTTGAACCATCGAATCAAAATGAGGTTCCGGGCTACCAGCTTCCAGCCTCAGCATTGCTTTGGGTTGCGGGAGACGGGTCTAAAGTTTTCCATGATCCAATTCGCGTTCCTCAACAGCCTGAGACAGGTGGCAAGCCCAATGAATTTTTCCTGGACTTTTACCGCACGATCGCAGCTACGGCTCAAGGACTAGAAGCACGGGAACATACTGCTCAAGTACCTGCCGACGAGCGCGAACGGCGAGAGGAAGACTTCCGCAAGGGAGTTTTGCCCTTACTTTACTGTTCACCTACAATGGAGCTAGGAGTTGATATCTCCGACCTCAACATTGTCAGCCTTCGCAATATTCCACCAACCCCAGCAAATTACGCTCAACGCAGTGGTCGTGCTGGACGAGGAGGGCAACCTGCTCTTGTCTTTTCTTATTGTTCTACAGGAAGTTCTCACGATCAGTACTTCTTTAAGCGTCCTGAGAAAATGGTGACAGGGGCAGTTACTCCCCCTCGATTGGATTTAGGCAATGAAGATCTGATCCGAACTCATGTTCAGGCAATTTGGCTAGCAGAAGCAAGGTTGAGTTTAGGAACAACGCTAAAAGAATTGTTGGATGTTGCAGGTGAGAATCCAAGTTTGACGCTAGTTGAGTCAGTCCAGGCACATCTTCAGGACACTCATCCGCGTCAGCGAACAAGAGCAAGAGCGAACAGAATTTTGGCAACTCTTCAAGCAGAATTACAAGCAACTGATTGGTATAGCGATCGCTGGTTAGATGATGTGCTAATTCATGTTCCACAGGAATTTGATCAGGCATGTGAACGCTGGCGTGACTTGTACAAAGCTGCTCGTGCCCAGTTTCAACTTCAGAACCAAATCATTCAAGACGCTTCTCGTAGTCCGAGTGATAAAGATCAAGCAAAACGGCTCCGACGAGATGCAGAGGCTCAATTGCAGCTATTAACTGAAACGGATAATTTCTCGCAATCAGACTTCTACAGCTACCGCTACTTTGCGAGTGAGGGGTTTCTTCCTGGTTATAACTTCCCGCGCCTTCCTCTGTCTGCTTTCATCCCAGCCCGTCGAGGACGTAGAGGACAGGAAGAGTACTTGTCTCGTCCTCGATTTCTGGCAATTTCGGAGTTTGGACCCCGTGCGATCGTCTATCACGAAGGCTCCAAATATCTCATCAATCGCGTCATTCTGCCAATTTCTGACACCGATGAACCGCTAACGACTGTACAAGCAAAACAGTGCCCAAACTGCGGTTATCTTCATCCGGTCGGAGAGCCAGATACTCTGAACAATTGTCAGCGATGTAATACTGAACTCAATGGGTCTTTGCGATCGCTGCTTCAACTTCAGAATGTCACCACGAAGCGCCGCGATAAAATTAATAGCGATGAGGAGGAGCGAGTTCGACTTGGGTATGAGATTCGGACAGGCGTTCGGTTCCCAGAACGTGGAGGTCAGCCCTCTTACCGAGTTGCAACCGTCGAGCAATCTGGAACAACGATAGCAAAGCTGACTTATTCCCAAGGTGCAGATCTTTGGAGAATCAACTTAGGTTGGGCAAGGCGAAAGGATAAGAATCAGTATGGCTTTGTTCTAGATACTGAGCGAGGCTATTGGGCAAAGAACGAACAAGCAGTAGAAGATTTTGACTCTGATCCAATGTCTTCTCGTACTGCACGAGTGATTCCATTTGTTAAAGATCGTCGAAATTGTTTGCTCTTGGAACCAACATCTCGTTTTCCTATGGAAGTCATGGCTTCCTTACAGGCTGCACTGAAGCAAGCGATTCAAGTGCAGTATCAACTTGAGGATAATGAGCTTGCGGCTGAACCGCTTCCTTCACGTGATCAGCGTCGCTTAATTCTGTTGTATGAATCGGCAGAAGGAGGTGCAGGGGTACTAAATCGGCTTTTAGACGATCCACAAGGACTTGCTGAAGTTGCCAAAACTGCCCTAGAAATTTGCCACTTTGATGCTCAAACGGGCGAAGACCGTCATCGCGCCCCGCAAGCCCAAGAGGACTGCGAGGCAGCCTGCTACGACTGTTTGATGAACTACAGCAATCAAAGAGATCATGGAGTACTCGATCGTCAAGCAATCCGAGATATCTTGCTGAAGCTCTCTCAAACCCAGGTGATTGCTGCGCCTACTGCAAAGCTCCGTTCCGAGCATCTAGAGCAATTGATTCAGCAGACAGAATCAACATTAGAGCGGGACTGGTTAGACTACCTCGAATCAAGGGGATATCGTTTGCCATCAAAAGCGCAAGCCCCGATCTCAGCGTGCAGCACCCGTCCCGATTTTCTGTACGAAGATGAGATGACAACGATTTATGTGGATGGTCCGCATCATCTTTTCGCCGATCGCGCTCAACGTGATCTAAGTCAAACTGAATGCTTAGAGGATTTGGGGTACTCGGTCATCCGGTTTGGCTTGCAGTCTGATTGGGAAGCAATTTTGCAGCAGTATCCTTATGTTTTTGGAGTTGCTCAGTCTACCTCATCAACCGCCATCATGAGCCAGGTTACTTCCAATGAGCCACTCGATTTAGAACTCTTTGACCCTGCATGGCGTAATTTCATCCAAGCGCTTGCTAAAGTTGATGGAATTGCGATCGAAGCAGGTGGAGATGTCATGCAAACCGGGCAAGTCGTTGGCAATTTCCTTGCAGAGGCTTCTAAGAATGGTGCAGTTGTGCGATTAGTCGATGCAAGCAGTCCAGAGAGCGCTATAGTTCAAAAGGCTCTCCAAGCCCAAGGCTACAAAGTGCTGCTCATGGAGTGTGATACAGCAAATCCAAGCGATGTTCTGCAAGCTCTAGGGGAGGTTGGCTGATGCCAGTTGCAATTAGTAATTCTCTCGCCAGCGCTGCCCGTAAACTGAATGCGAATGAAGCACGACGAGTTTGGGCATTCCTTGAAAAGTTCTGGGAAAACCCAGCCCAGCCCAGCCTTAGTCTAGAACGGGTAACAAAGACTAAGAATGATAGCCTATGGTCAGGCAGAATCAGCGATGACCTGCGGGCGATTATCCATAAAGAAGGAGATTTGTGGACTGTCTTGCACGTTGATCATCATGATGAAGCCTATAACTGGGCAAAGACCCGAACGATCGAGCGACACATTAGAACGGGAGCTTTGCAAATTGTAGTTGCACCAGAGGTAGTGGCTCCTCTTGTGGAAGCTGATTCGGCTCCCTCAAATAGACCCTCGTTATTTGCCCAATATCCAGACGATTATCTTCTTAGTCTGGGAGTACCGCCCATTTGGTTGCCCACAATCAGGCAAATTCGTTCAAAAGATATTTTGCTAAATGCAATTCTGGAACTTCCAGAAGAAGTCGCAGAGCGATTATTGGATTTGTCAGAGGGAGAATTTGTTACGCCTCCAACTCCCTTGGCTGAGGATCAGCCTGCGATCGCGAGTCCCGACGCGAAACGTCGCTTTACTGTTCTCGATAGTAATCAGGATCTGTTGAAGCTACTCAATGCACCTCTGGCGACCTGGATTGCATTCCTGCATCCGTCTCAGCAACAGTTAGCAATTGGAACATTCAAAGGTCCAGTCAAGGTCACTGGGGCAGCAGGAACGGGAAAAACAGTCGTGGGTTTACATCGAGCAAGATTCTTGGCTAGACAGGGAAAACGAGTTCTCATCACTAGCTTTGTCACTACTCTGTGCCAGAATTTGGAACGTAATTTACGCTTGCTTTGCACTCCAGAAGAGCTAGCTTATATTACTGTAACGACAGTGCATCGACAGGCGAAAGAACTGCTTATTCAAGCTGGAGAAATTTTAGATGTTGTGGACGACGATGTAATTAAGAAATTAATTGAACGTTTTTATCACTCAGCTTGTCCGTTAAGTTGTGCATCTTTGTATCTGGAGTGGGAAAGCATTGTCCAGACGCAAGGTATTTCGAGTTGGGATGCGTATCGCACTGCAAATCGTGCTGGTAGAGGACAGCCTCTAACGGTAA
>JADEXW010000786.1 GCA_015206935.1 Pseudanabaenaceae cyanobacterium LEGE 13415
ACCCTATCTCGGTCTATTCTTTTGATTTATAAGGGATTTTGCCGATTTCGGCCTATTGGTTAAAAAATGAGCTGATTTAACAAAAATTTAACGCGAATTTTAACAAAATTCAGGGCGCAAGGGCTGCTAAAGGAAGCGGAACACGTAGAAAGCCAGTCCGCAGAAACGGTGCTGACCCCGGATGAATGTCAGCTACTGGGCTATCTGGACAAGGGAAAACGCAAGCGCAAAGAGAAAGCAGGTAGCTTGCAGTGGGCTTACATGGCGATAGCTAGACTGGGCGGTTTTATGGACAGCAAGCGAACCGGAATTGCCAGCTGGGGCGCCCTCTGGTAAGGTTGGGAAGCCCTGCAAAGTAAACTGGATGGCTTTCTTGCCGCCAAGGATCTGATGGCGCAGGGGATCAAGATCTGATCAAGAGACAGGATGAGGATCGTTTCGCATGATTGAACAAGATGGATTGCACGCAGGTTCTCCGGCCGCTTGGGTGGAGAGGCTATTCGGCTATGACTGGGCACAACAGACAATCGGCTGCTCTGATGCCGCCGTGTTCCGGCTGTCAGCGCAGGGGCGCCCGGTTCTTTTTGTCAAGACCGACCTGTCCGGTGCCCTGAATGAACTGCAGGACGAGGCAGCGCGGCTATCGTGGCTGGCCACGACGGGCGTTCCTTGCGCAGCTGTGCTCGACGTTGTCACTGAAGCGGGAAGGGACTGGCTGCTATTGGGCGAAGTGCCGGGGCAGGATCTCCTGTCATCCCACCTTGCTCCTGCCGAGAAAGTATCCATCATGGCTGATGCAATGCGGCGGCTGCATACGCTTGATCCGGCTACCTGCCCATTCGACCACCAAGCGAAACATCGCATCGAGCGAGCACGTACTCGGATGGAAGCCGGTCTTGTCGATCAGGATGATCTGGACGAAGAGCATCAGGGGCTCGCGCCAGCCGAACTGTTCGCCAGGCTCAAGGCGCGCATGCCCGACGGCGAGGATCTCGTCGTGACCCATGGCGATGCCTGCTTGCCGAATATCATGGTGGAAAATGGCCGCTTTTCTGGATTCATCGACTGTGGCCGGCTGGGTGTGGCGGACCGCTATCAGGACATAGCGTTGGCTACCCGTGATATTGCTGAAGAGCTTGGCGGCGAATGGGCTGACCGCTTCCTCGTGCTTTACGGTATCGCCGCTCCCGATTCGCAGCGCATCGCCTTCTATCGCCTTCTTGACGAGTTCTTCTGAATTGAAAAAGGAAGAGTATGAGTATTCAACATTTCCGTGTCGCCCTTATTCCCTTTTTTGCGGCATTTTGCCTTCCTGTTTTTGCTCACCCAGAAACGCTGGTGAAAGTAAAAGATGCTGAAGATCAGTTGGGTGCACGAGTGGGTTACATCGAACTGGATCTCAACAGCGGTAAGATCCTTGAGAGTTTTCGCCCCGAAGAACGTTTTCCAATGATGAGCACTTTTAAAGTTCTGCTATGTGGCGCGGTATTATCCCGTATTGACGCCGGGCAA
This sequence comes from Pseudanabaenaceae cyanobacterium LEGE 13415, assembly GCA_015206935.1. Lineage (GTDB taxonomy): Bacteria > Cyanobacteriota > Cyanobacteriia > Leptolyngbyales > Leptolyngbyaceae > Leptolyngbya. The sequence goes on from JADEXW010000786.1 coordinate 1,513, forward strand.
GAGCAACTCGGTCGCCGCATACACTATTCTCAGAATGACTTGGTTGAGTACTCACCAGTCACAGAAAAGCATCTTACGGATGGCATGACAGTAAGAGAATTATGCAGTGCTGCCATAACCATGAGTGATAACACTGCGGCCAACTTACTTCTGACAACGATCGGAGGACCGAAGGAGCTAACCGCTTTTTTGCACAACATGGGGGATCATGTAACTCGCCTTGATCGTTGGGAACCGGAGCTGAATGAAGCCATACCAAACGACGAGCGTGACACCACGATGCCTGTAGCAATGGCAACAACGTTGCGCAAACTATTAACTGGCGAACTACTTACTCTAGCTTCCCGGCAACAATTAATAGACTGGATGGAGGCGGATAAAGTTGCAGGACCACTTCTGCGCTCGGCCCTTCCGGCTGGCTGGTTTATTGCTGATAAATCTGGAGCCGGTGAGCGTGGGTCTCGCGGTATCATTGCAGCACTGGGGCCAGATGGTAAGCCCTCCCGTATCGTAGTTATCTACACGACGGGGAGTCAGGCAACTATGGATGAACGAAATAGACAGATCGCTGAGATAGGTGCCTCACTGATTAAGCATTGGTAACTGTCAGACCAAGTTTACTCATATATACTTTAGATTGATTTAAAACTTCATTTTTAATTTAAAAGGATCTAGGTGAAGATCCTTTTTGATAATCTCATGACCAAAATCCCTTAACGTGAGTTTTCGTTCCACTGAGCGTCAGACCCCGTAGAAAAGATCAAAGGATCTTCTTGAGATCCTTTTTTTCTGCGCGTAATCTGCTGCTTGCAAACAAAA
>JADEXW010000787.1 GCA_015206935.1 Pseudanabaenaceae cyanobacterium LEGE 13415
CCTATGATGTGATTCTCGATTCGACAGGTGGAACATTGCTATCGAATGCAATTAATGCGATCGCCAAAGATGGAATCTGTGTGACTTATGGAACAACCGCAGATGGAACCGTGACCTTTGATGCAAAATCCTTTTATGGTGCAGGTGGCGCAAGTTTGTATGGTTTTATTCTGTTCCATGAACTGAAGCGCGAACCTGCTGCAATTGGATTAGCAAAATTAGTGCGACTGGTTGCAGATCAACGATTGAAACCGCATATCGATCGGACTGCATCTTGGACAGAGATTGCATCTGTTGCACAACAATTAACCGATCGACAATTCATCGGTAAAGCCGTTTTGCACATTGGTTAACTCTTCAGAAGTGATCGACGCTTGAGCCAAAATCAGCGCATGAAATCCACCACAGAGTAATAAGCGATCGCCTGCTTGGATCTCTGAGTCTTCTTGCGGAAATCGAATCAATTTACTATCGCGTCGAATCGTTTGCACTGAAATTTTGTACCGCTGTTGTAACTCTAAGTCAGATAAGGTTTTACCCACTAAAGGACTCTCTAACGGGACTTGCAGCCATTGACACGAAGAGTTCGTTGAAGGAACTGCCGCTTCTCCTTTTGCAAGTTGATCAAAAGCAGCAACTTCATCTGCTTCACCGACAATGAGCAATCGATCGCCTTGTTCCAAAGTGGTCTGACTATCTGGATAATCAAGCTCCGTTCCGCCTGCTCGTCGAATTGCCATCACCGTGACACCTGTTAAACGACGAATATCGGTTTCTTCGATCGACATTCCCAACAGCGGTGATTCTTCGGATAGCGCATACCAGCGACTATTCATTTCATCTGCTGCCGCTTTCAACTCTCGTGAAATCTGCTCAGACGGCTGATCCGGGCGCATCTCTAAATAGTGCGAATTGCGAATGAGCTGCACTTCTCGCTGAACGGCTGGAGTCGGTAAACCCATGCCTGCCATTAAATGTGCGGATAGTTCTAAGCTCGTTTCAAATTCGGGTTGCACCACTTCCCGCGCACCCAATTGATAGAGCAGTTCGATGTCTTTATCTTTATTTGCTCTGACTACCAGATCGAGATCAGGAGCAATCTCAAGCGATCGCTTCACACATAAGCGCGTACTCATTGCATCCGGAAGCGCGATCGCCATTCCTTGAGCTTGTGCAACTCCCGCTTTTTCCAATACATACGAACTGGCTGCATTGCCGTAAATGTAAGGAATTCCAGCTTCTCGGACTTTTTGAATCTGCGTTTCGGATTGATCAATCACGAGAACCGGATAATTACGATCGCGCAAGAGTTTCACAATGTTCCGCCCGATGCGCCCATAACCACAAACAATCACGTGATCTCGAATCGGTAAATCTTCCGAAACAGCTAATGGTTCATCCGATTGATCTAAATACTTTGCTAACCACGGAATCGATTCACCCCAAGCAAACAGTTTCGGAACCAATCGCAGCACAAACGGAGTGAGTACTAAAGTGACAGCCGTTGTTCCTAAAATCAGCAAATAAACCCGACGGGAAACCAATCCTAAAGACTGTCCTTCACTTGCGAGTACGAACGAAAATTCTCCGATTTGAGCGAGTCCCAATCCTGCAATGAGAGCCGTTTTTAATGGATAACGAAAGATCCGAACGAGCGGCGTAACAATCAAGAATTTTCCAATAAAGACCAGCGTGACCAAACCCAGAATCAGTTCAAGATTGTTCCAGAGAAACATCGGATCGATCAACATCCCGATCGAGGCAAAGAACAACGAAGCAAAAATATCGCGCAACGGTTCTACATACGTTAAGGTCTGATCTGCGTATTCTGCTTCTGAGATCATCAGACCTGCAACAAACGCGCCCATCTCGATCGACAATCCTAAATGCTCAGTTAATAGCGCAATTCCCAAACACAACGCTACGACACCCAGCAGAAATAATTCCCGGCTCTCCGTTTTCGCCAGTAATCTCAAGAGTCTTGGAATCACCCAAATTCCAGCCGCGATCGCTCCTAGGGCGAACAATCCAGTTTGAATCAACGCCCACCCGATCGCAACTCCCACTTCTTCGATCGGCTTATCCAACGCAGGCAACACTGCCAACATCAGACCCAAAGCCAAATCCTGAACTACCAGAATCCCCAATATCACCTGCCCATGCGGAGTTCCGGTCTCATTGCGCTCCATTAGGCACTTGAGTACGACCGCTGTCGAGGACAAAGACAAAATTGCCCCTAAAAACACCCCTTGCGTGGGCGAATCAACCCAACCCATTCCCAACGCGACCAATGTTGTCACCAGAATTGTGAGAGCAATTTGTAAAC
>JADEXW010000788.1 GCA_015206935.1 Pseudanabaenaceae cyanobacterium LEGE 13415
ATGTTGTTCCGATTGCATTGGTGCTTCTGGCGACAACAGCATCAAACAGTGGCACAGTTCCATCACTACAAACGCCGTCGAGCTAAGTATTCCCAAGATTCGTCACAATAGATCTACAACTGTAGTACTAGACGAATGCGAATCTGCCGAATTCAATTCGTCTAGGAAGTCTCTAACTACTGTGATTGCAATTGGGCATCTAGTGCTTTTGCAATTCGATCGAGAGCTTCTTCTAAATGCGCTTTGGTGTAAACCTCCTTTTCATTCACTCGGCGCATTGCTCGATCGATAGATCTCTGAAGCTGCTTTAATTCGTATCTTGCGACCGTTCGCGCATCTTCAGGAACTTCAGCTTGTCGCAGCATCATTGCAATCATCGCTTCCATATATTGCCGCTGTAAAGCACGACGCAACCCAGATAGTTTGAGATTGTCTTGGGGATTGATCACATCGCCCCAAATACTCGATTGCAGACTGTCAAACAATTCAGGGATGGTAAATCCTTGTCCTGCTTGTGTTCTGAGTTCTGAATCGCGTAGACGAGCTAATCGATCGTAATCTAACAACGAGTACAAGACAAAGCTCTGTAAAAACAGAATGTTGTCGTGAATGGGATAGTCTAGATTTGCAGTCGGATTTGTGCCCCAATGTGACCAGCGAGACGGAGCCAACTTATTCAGGAAGTCCGGTGAAAAGCGGAACGGAGTTTCACTAAAAACGTACTGTTGAATTAGAGCTAGAGCGCGACGCTGTTGATCGATCGGGACAGGTTCAAACGGCAATCGTCCTTGTGCATCTCCCGCTTTGAAGCGATTGAAGAATTGTCCTCCAATGTATTCGCTCAAGAAACTCGAATACTGGAAGTAGTAGTCAAACACAGCATTAAATGCGACTCGAACTTCATTGAAGCCATCTCCTTGGAATGGAAAGCGTTGATCCACGCGATTCCACATTTCACGAGCATTTTTTAGCTGCCACTCTGTATAGGTTAGTAAATCGCCGCTCATGTCAAAAACATTGGTTTTCGGATCAAGGTAAGTTAAATCTTCATCCGTTGCATAGGTCAATTCAGGCTGTGGAGCGCGTTGAGCGATTTTATCGAGATCACGCCGTTCAGCTTGGGGAACTCTTGCATCTAAGATTGTGTAGCCGTATTCGATCGCCCATTCGTCGTAAGGCCCGATCATATGTGAGAAATAGTCTCCTTGCTTTGTTCCTTGAGGTGCGAGATTCACCGGAGCATAGTCCATCACTGATCCAGTAAGTCCTTTCGTTCGAGTAATCGAAGGATCGTTTAGCTCTTCAGGTTTGAGCATTGAGCTAGCTCGGAAGTTATGCCGCAATCCCAACGTATGTCCGACTTCATGAGCAATCAAATTCCGCATAAATTCCTGAGCAAAGGCTTTCATCTCAGGACTACTCGGTAAGACATTCTGCATCAAAGACATTGACATATTACCGACTGCAAACTGTTTCGCAGTATCCACTCCAAAACAGAGGTCTTGATAGTTCCCTAGATGCGAACCAAACCGCAGTCGAGGAGTTGCTTTCTTCTCATCGGTTTTGGCTTGTTTGCGAATTGCCTGAGCCGCCATTCCATAGTTACAAAGGTTCGGATTGCCCATCAGTTGAGCCACAAAGGGAGCCGATCGCATTTGGTTTTGTTCAACTAAGGTGCGATAGTCTTCTTTTAATGCTCTGGTAAAGTCAGCGGAAACAATGATATCTGCATCGAGAATTTCGCCTGTAAGCGGATTTACCCGCGAAGGACCCATTGCAAAGATGGCATCATTCGTATTGAACCAGCGAATTGTGTTGTAACGGACATCCGCCGGGTCCCAATCGGCTTTATCGGGCATTTGTTTGACTTCGATCGCATTTTTAAATCCAATCTTTTCAAAAGCACGATTCCAAAGTAGAGTCCCTTCGCGAACTGCATCCCGATACTCTAGCGGCACACTGTTCTCAATCCAAAAAACGATCGGTTTAACAGGCTCAGAAAGAGACGCAGAAGGATCTTTCTTTTGTAAGTTCCAGCGATTGATGTATCGAACAAACGGTCGTCTCGAAGTATCCGTCGTATAGTCTTTGTAAGCAGTGATAAAGTAACCAATGCGATCGTCTGCTAATCGAGAACGATACCCATTGTTTTCGGGCAATTGGGATAAGCTGTAGCGAACCTTTAAACTAAAGGCTCGACTATCTGGCAAAGTTTCAATGTAGGTCGGAAATTGCTCACCGTTGCCGCTTCCGGTGAAGGCAAACACTGATTCTACTTCGACGTTTTCCGGGAAGACTTTAATGCGATCGAAATAAGAGCTACCC